>QZAC01000068.1 GCA_003838065.1 Methanocalculus sp. MSAO_Arc2 | reverse complement strand
TCTTCAATCCCGTGCAGAAGATCGGGTATGGTAATCCGCTCTCTTTTGAGATCATCATTGGTTGCAGCACCGGTGAAGGCAATAGGCTGAAAATTCACTCCCCTGACAACATCGATATTGTCTGCAGCAAACTGGATTATCCCACCGGCTTCATGATCGTTTTTCCCCCCAATTATGGTCGGGACAAGTACCATGCCAACCCCCTCCTGACGACAGCTCTCGATAGCCCTTTTATTCATTTCAAAGAGGGTGTTTGTCTCTTTTGATATTCCGTCAAAATGAAGATATATAGTTGATACACCAGCATCTTTGAGCTTTTTAGCCAGTGTACTGTCCTGTGCGAGCTTTATGCCGTTTGTTGCCACCTGAACCAGCTTAAACCCCAGCTCCTTTGCCCGTTTCACAAGATCCACGAGATCATCGCGCATCGTTGGCTCTCCGCCTGATAGCTGGACTGCCGGTGGTGGAACCGGTTTCTGGGATCGAAGGAGGCGAAACATTTCCTCAATCTGCTGAAATGTCGGTTCATAGACAAATCCGCATGCTCTGGCATTTGCAAAACAGAAATCACAGTTGAGATTGCACCGGTTTGTAACATCGATATTTGCAAGGAGCGTTCCCGATGCATGTGAACCGCAGATGCCACAGTCCTGTGGGCATCCCTTTGCATCTAACGGTTTCCTGGAATTGTATACCCCCTGCCCAATCGTGTTATATGCATCAAACCGCCTGTACATGGCGGAATCCGACCAATAGATTGATTTGAATAAGCCATGTTCCGGACATTCCCGTACAATCCAGATCATTTCCTCCTCATCAATGATGTTGGCGTCAAGAACTGTCAGGCAGACCGGACATATGCTCTTTGTTATACGCAGTATCATTCCAGAATCACCGGTCATTTATGCTATTGTAGTATGTGATACACTATTTTTAAACCTTACACCCAATCTAGTTGAGAGATGAATGGTATTGATTTTGCTTTTGTTATTGTAACGATACTGTCGGCACTCTGGATCATGCTGCCAGCGTATATTCCAAACCCTGTTGCGGCAGCATGTGGTGGTGGGAGGGCAATCGACGGAGGAAGGCTCTTACGTGACGGAAACCGGATTTTTGGAGATGGAAAGACAATCCGGGGTCTCATTTCAGGTATAGGCGCCGGAATTCTGATCGGGATTATCTTGATTCTTGCCCGATCATGGTTTCAACTCTCGTTTCTGCCGGAACATTCCATTTCCACAATTGTCCTGCTTTCAACCGGCGCGCTCCTTGGAGATCTTGCAAAAAGCTTCCTGAAGAGGAGGATAGGTATTGAGCGGGGAGATAAATGGCCGATAGCCGACCAGTATGACCTGGTTATCGGAGCGCTCATCTGTCTTCTTATTGGTGCACCGGCATGGTTTATGGCAACCATCACACTTCCGATTATCATTGCGATTGTGGTTATAACGCCGGTTCTCCATCGCGGAGCAAATATTATTGGGTATATACTTGGTATAAAAGAGGTACCATGGTAGACGATGTATCACATCTGCTGAAGAAGTATCATGCCATCGAATTTGGTGAATTCAGGCTTGCATCCGGTCAGACAAGCACCTATTACGTGGATATCAAACGTGCAATGACACAACCCGAACTTCTTGGACTGATTGGGCGGGTCGTAACTGAACGGTTTGCATTTGATTGTATTGCCGGTGTTGCAGTTGGCGGTGTTCCTCTGGCTGTAGCCGTATCTCTTGCATCAGGGAAACCCTACGCTATCATCCGTGCAACAGAAAAGGATCATGGAAAATCTTCTCTGATCATTGGTGATGTTGCCGGCAGGCATGTGCTTCTCATTGAGGATGTAACGACATCGGGGGGGTCTGCTTATTATGGAGTTGAAGAACTGCGGCAGGCGGGTGCATCGGTTGACTCTGTCATAACCGTTGTTGATCGCGAGCAGGGTGCAGAGTCCTACCTTGCAGAACATGGGATTCAGCTTATATCACTTGTACGGGTGAGCGATCTCCTCGCAAAGTGATAGTATATAAAAGAAGGATGTATATACATGACCATGCATTTTCTGGTTGTAGGTGGCGGCGGGCGGGAACATGCAATAGCCAGGTCGCTTTCCTCCAATAAAGAGACCGTTTTGTTTGCCGCGATGCCTGCTGTAAACCCGGGTATAGCTGGATTATGCCGTGATTTTCTCATCGCAGGAGAAAGCGATCACGATCAGGTTGTTGAATTTGCAGAGGATAATGCGATCGAGTACGCTGTGATTGGCCCTGAAGCTCCGCTCCAGGCCGGTATCGTTGATGCACTTCTGGATCATAACATCGGATGCCTTGGCCCCACACAGGCAGCTGCACGGATAGAAACTGATAAAGCATTCTGTCGAAGGCTGATGAAAGAGTTTCAGGTCGACGGCCTTCCATCGTACCGGATCTTTTTTGATCAATCAGACGCAGCAGAATTCATTGTATCCCATGAAGAAGATCTCGTCATCAAACCAATCGGCCTTACCGGAGGCAAGGGTGTCAAAGTGATGGGTGAGCATCTGGACCGCGCAGCTGCCATTGAGTATGTCATGTCTCTCTCTGGTGGCATGGTCATCGAGGAGCGGCTGATTGGTGAGGAGTTCACCCTGATGTCCTTTGTTGATGGCAGGTCCATTATCCCGATGCCGCTTGTCCAGGATCATAAACGTGCATATGAAGGAGATACCGGACCAAATACCGGTGGCATGGGATCATACAGTCTTCCTGACCATGGCCTTCCGTTCGTCTCTGAAGCAGATTATGCAGCTGCACTCCGCATCATGCATGATGTTGTCTCGGCACTGGACCGGACCGGCTCACCCTTCCGTGGGATCCTGTATGGGCAATTCATGAATACCAGAACCGGACCGAAAGTTATTGAATTTAATGCTCGGTTTGGTGATCCGGAGGCAATGAATGTTCTCTCCATCCTCTCCTCTGACTTCTCTGAAATAGCAGTCCGCGTGGCTGATGGACATCTGAGACAATCGGATGTCACATTTTTAGAAAAAGCAACGGTCTGCAAATACGTGGTGCCTGCCGGGTATCCTGAGAGCCCGCAGGCAGGGGATCCCATCAGTCTCCCAGAACACCATCGCGCACTGCTCTACTATGCCAATGTCGAAGAGAGGCAAGGAAAGATTGTTACCCGGACTTCCCGATCACTTGCCTTTGTAGGTCTGGGAGATACGCTTGATGAGGCCCAACGATCAGCTGAGGATGCGGCATCGTCGGTCAAAGGAAATGTCAGGTACAGATCCGACATCGGGACAGAAGAGGTATTGGAGCGCCGGATTAACCATATGAAGGAGTTAAGATGAATATTTTATCCATTCTGGACCTCAGTTCTGTAGAGATCCAGACAATTATCGAGGATGCCATCAGGCTGAAAGAAGCGCGGAAAGCCGGTATCCCCAATTATCTCCTGAAGGGAAGGACACTCGGGATGATCTTTGAGAAGTCCTCCACCAGAACCCGCTTATCGTTTGATGTGGGGATGTACGAACTTGGTGGGTATGCAATTTACCTCAATCCCCGGGATATGCAGCTTGGCCGGGGTGAAGAGATACAGGATACAGCGCGTGTTCTCTCCCGATATCTCTCTGTGGTCATGATCCGTGCAAACAACCATTCTGCAATTGAAGCCTTCTCTCTTGCCTCAACCATCCCCGTCATTAACGGTCTCTCAGATAAGGAGCATCCATGCCAGATTCTTGCAGATCTGATGACACTCAAGGAGCGTTTTGGAACCCTCAGAGGACTTCGGATCGCATGGATTGGAGACGGCAATAACGTCTGCAATTCTCTCATACTTTCAACTATCCGAACCGGGATGGAGGTTTCTCTCGCTGTTCCTTCCGGATATGAACCGGATGCCGACTGCATCCGTCTCGCTGAACAGAACGGGTCTCTTATTTTCCATGATACACCAGAGGAGGCAGTTGCCGGTGCTGATGCAATATATACAGATACCTGGATATCGATGGGTCAGGAAGGGGAGGAGGATGAGAGGATGGCTGCATTTGCGTCCTACCGAATCGACTCTGCATTGCTGAACTCTGCGAAACCCGAAACCATCGTCCTCCACTGCCTCCCTGCTCACCGTGGATGTGAGATTACTGACGAGGTTATAGACGGGCCCAGAAGTGCTGTCTGGGACCAGGCAGAGAACAGACTTCATGCACAAAAAGCGCTTCTGCTCTCCCTCTTTGGCATGAGTGGAAAAATTAGTTGATGAATTTTTGGATTTCTTCCAGCATGAACGCTTCCACACGTTTCACTTCGTCAATCCTGCCGCGGAAGACAAGGAGATCGCGTTCATCTCCCTCCATATTTGCAAAATAGAGCCTGGTCTCACGGTTGACAAGCTCAACATCAAATGTTTCCAGTACATCACGAATGATGGATCGCGGCACACCCGGAGGGATGACAAGATCAAATAATTCCTCTTCTTCCATCGTTTATCTCCCGATTTTTATCCTTCTGCCCATGATGCATGGTCCCCCCCGGACACCCCCGAGCGGGTTCTTTGGCTTTCCAAGGGAATTCATGCACCGCCCCATCAATGCTGCACCTCTGGCGAGGCCGTCATCGACGAAGACCAGGTGATCGATCGGATCGGAAAAGATCTCACGTTCTGTGATACCTTCCAGAATATAGTCGGGTTTTCTCCCTGATATCACTG
This sequence comes from Methanocalculus sp. MSAO_Arc2, assembly GCA_003838065.1. Classification (GTDB taxonomy): domain Archaea; phylum Halobacteriota; class Methanomicrobia; order Methanomicrobiales; family Methanocorpusculaceae; genus Methanocalculus. Next base: position 3,141 of record QZAC01000068.1, on the reverse strand, counting down.
CCCGTCCTGTAAATCCTATCGATGCATTTTCTGGTACCATATTCTTCTCTATACACACATCAATCATCCGAAGCGCCATCAGGGCACAGACCCGATCGATAACTTCTGTTACAAACGATATATTGTATTTCTTATAGATCTCCGCGCCGATCGCTTTGAGATTGTCGATTGCATCTCCGTCAACTCCACAATCGCATCCAACAAGTGCAACTCCGGACTCTGCGGCAACATCAGCATACACCGGGACGCGGCCGAACCGTTTGCGGTCTTTTGGCACAATCCTGATATCTATGTGTTCATGGCAGCGATCGATATACTCCCCTATTGCCCTGTTATTTCTTCCAAGAGATATTCCGCCTCCTCTTCCTTCTCCAAACACTTCGAGCGCGGTTCCCGTTTTTTCTCCAACCAGTCCCGTTCCCCGGACAAGTGCATCAGGTATTGCACCGGCAAGACCACAGAAATTTCCAATCGTCTTTGCAAAAGGATTCTCAGCGTCCCGTGTCACGTCGCTTGTGATCCTTCCGTCAAGGGTGGTACCAAAATCAAGGGAAATACAGGGGTTTCTAAAGTCGACCGGAGTCCATTTTGCTCCTTCTTTGATTCCGGCCATCGCAAGTTCACCTTCCATCTCATTTGCCACCATCTCAATTCCTGTGCTTCCGATTGGTGGTAGGACGCCGGCAACTGCTCCGGTGAAGACGAGGCGATCAGAAAAACTGTGATCTCTTAGTTTGGGTGGAAGATTATTGATTGACATGGGGGGCGTCATCTTTCGTGGGGGGACTCCGGCGTCAAGGCACCCGTTTGCAAGTGCGATGATGAAATCACCGATCTGGTCAGGTGATTCCATTGCGGCAACAACGCCGGTGCTCCTCACCACAAAGTCAAGATCGTTTTTGATGCTCAGGCCTGCTTCCCGGTGGCACTGGATGAGGGTGTCGCGCACGAGCTCTGTAATTGATTCGCGCGTCAACTGTGTTCCATCCAGTGTTGCACCAAAGATCTGCTCACCAGGTTTTGGAGGCCGGATATCCCGGCTCATACCCACTGTTTTGTTGATGACATAACATGCACCGGTCTCAAGACTTGTGCCTGTCAGGATACATTTTGTGGTGGTATTTCCCATCTCAACAGATGCAACGATAAAATACGGTTTGTTTCTGTATTCAGGTATCTGCATGCCGGCATCATGTGATATGACAGGTGGGGGCGGGCTATGAACAATATGAGGTTTCTTTCCAAAGAACCGCGATAAAAAACCGGCGCACATACAGATCGATACTCAAGGGTGAACAATATATCTTTCTGTTTCGTCCGAATGAGTATTGCAGGCTGTTGTGCTCTGCTGGATGCGGGATACCAGCACTGGATGTACAATTGTCCATGTCCTGCAACGAGGGTTGCAGGGCAAAATCCTGGCTCCACGGACAATTGGATGATTATTTCTTGTGGTTTTGCTATCAGAGAGTGATGATGCCGGTTACCGCAAGCAGTCCGATGATGATTGGCTGATGGGCAAGGTAGATGAGTAATGAATGACGGCCGGGTATCGCCAATACCTGGAGCACTGTTCCTCTGCCTGTGCGTGTGATAACTCCTTCCGGATAGAGGGCTGATCCACAAGCAATGCCAATGAGTATGAGCGAAAACCATGGAATAAGCGGCCAGTAATCAAGTGTGTACAGCTCCTGGCTGTAGATACCAAACGGCATGAGATAATCAGGGCCATATACCGGGAAGAAGATGAGCCAGATGATAATTATCAGTGCTGCCGCAAGTACATTCCATCTCCCAAGATGAATAAATGGAATGGCCAGGATTGTCCCTGCTCCAATAAGGTGGAGAATGCCCCAGATGATGAAGCCCTCATGCGGATATATCCATGTGGCCAGGGTAATACCAGCTCCGATCACAAGCAATAGTCCGCCTCTTTTGAAAAAGGCGTAAGTATACCTCTGATAATCACTTCTTCTTCTTCTGATGTATTCTGATTTAAGGTGAAGAGAAATCCCGGCGATAACGATGAATGATCCGGCTATTGGATATGCAAGGTACCGGACGATGGGGTCAAATGATACCACATCAAAGTACCACAGGTCAAAGAGAATGTGGTAGCCGATCAACGCCACGATCGCAGCACCACGGGCAGCGTCCAGCGAAACATCCCGGTTTGAAACCGGTGTTGACTCCATTACTGGCATGTATCAATGTTTGATCGTATAATGATCTGCCTTGCAGTATCTGGCTCTTCAATGGAAAATTAGTAGTAATCCCGGGAGAGAAGATGTATGAGGATCAAATGCAGTTGAAATCCTGTCCGAAAGGGTACCGGCTGGAGACGCACCGTGCGGTTTCCCCTGAAGATACCCTTGAGCGGATCGAACCACTCCTCCCACAGGCCGGCATAACGCGGGTTGCTGACATTACCGGTCTCGATCGTATTGGAATTCCGGTCTTCTCCTGTATCCGTCCAACAGCTGCGGGGGGTGCGATCTCTGTCTATAATGGAAAGGGCGCAACACCGATCTCAGCCAGGGTCTCCGCGATTATGGAGGGGATCGAGCGGTGTTCAGCCGAGATGTATCGTGAACCTGCTATAGCTGGACGCTTTTCTGAGGTCTCTTCTGAAATCGCCGCGATTGATCCAGTCGATCTGATCCTGCCCGATGATGCGGATCCGGATGTTATCCTCCCCTGGGTCCCCGGATATGATATTATCCGGAATGAAGAGGTATATGTCCCGGCTCATGCTGTATTCCACCCGCTTCCTCCTGGATATCATCCTCTCTTCCGGACGAATACGAACGGAATAGCCTCAGGTAATACGCTTGAAGAGGCGGTGTTCCATGGGCTTATGGAAGTGATCGAACGGGACGCCTGGTCCATTGTCGAGGCAACACGCTATACCGGGGAGCGTATTGTCGATATCGGAGATTCGCTCTGTTCGGAGGTCATTGACCGCTTCTCTCAGGCGGGAGTTGATCTCATCCTGAGAAATATCACCAGCGATCTTGGGATTCCAACATGCGCGGCAGTCGCAGATGATACTGTCCTCTGTGATCCTGCGTTGCTCGTCACCGGGATGGGTACCCATACCACCCCGGAGATTGCCATTCTCCGGGCATTGACCGAAGTGGC
>QZAC01000067.1 GCA_003838065.1 Methanocalculus sp. MSAO_Arc2 | reverse complement strand
GTTGTCAACATCGACGCAGGCTTTACTGCCGGGGCATTTGCGGCACAGATCGCCAACGGAGCAGAAAAACCATGAAACGCGGCTTTTACATCGGGCGCTTCCAGCCATACCATAACGGCCACCAGGCGGTGCTGGAAGGAATCGCCAGGGAGGTGGACGAGATCATCATCGGTGTCGGGAGTGCACAGCTCTCTCATGATCCGGCAAACCCGTTTACCGCAGGAGAACGGGTGCTGATGATCACCGCCGCACTTGAGGATATCGGCTGCCCGTTCTACGTGATCCCGATCGAGGATCTCAGGAGAAATGCCCTCTGGGTTGCCCATGTCACCTCGATGACACCTCCGTTTGATATCTGCTACACTTCAAACCCACTCGTCATACAGCTCTTCAGGGAAGCACATATAGAGATACAATCCCCTCCCATGTATCTCCGGGAGACGCTCTCGGGGACAGCTGTCCGGCGGATGATGCTTGCGGGAGAGAACTGGGAGCTGTGCGTTCCCCCGGCCGTTGTGGAGGTTATCCAGGAAATTAAGGGAGTGGAGCGGATCAAAACCATCGCAGAGACTGATTACTTATAATGTAAAGACACAAAGGTACTCAAAATGGCACAAACAAAACCAACCCCCCCTATAGCAGAAGTGATCAACCGGTACTGGTACCTCACCCCGGGCGTTGCGATCATCGGTGTTCTCCTCTCGTATTATGGATTGTTATTTCCAATACCATTTATTCAGGAGCCCGGCATCTGGGGGTGCATCATTGCATCATTTCTCTTATGTGGCATGGCGTTTGCGGACCCGCGCCGTGATCTTGTTTCGATGTTCACCCCGCTCTATGCGTTCATCTTCTTTGTTGTTCCAAGTGAGTTTCCCCAGGAACTTCCGTTGATGATACTCTTTACAGCAACCATTATTCTCCTGACAGCACGTCTTCAGCACCGGATCAGGAGCATACAGATGAGAGTCGACCGCTCTCATCAGGTTCGCCCCTGAGAATCTTCCAGATTCTCCGTTTTTCTCTCAATATTCAAACTTTCGTGCCGGAATGAGTGATATTTGTTTTCCGGATACGAGCATATTCTCTTCCTTATCATACGTCACAATGTATCCAGCATCAAGCCCGAAGAAATCCATTGCCTCCAGCAACCCCTCTATCTCCCGATATTTATTCCTGCTATTGACTTCATAACAGGCCTATATTGCCTTTGTAATCTTCATCTGTTCTTTCACAATGAAGTCGCACTCACCCTTCTCCCTGAAATAGAAGAGTTCACGGTATCTCTTCCTGAGCTCCAGGAAAATATGGTTCTCAAGGAACCTGCCACGATCCTCTGAGAAGAGAACTGAATTTGCATGGATCAACCCGTTATCTATGGCATACGCCTTCTTTGGATTGATTTGCCTGCTATTTTGGGAATAAGAGAACCGTGGCAGCGTGAAGATGATGTATGCATCTTCAAGGAGATTCAGATATGATGCAATGGTGATTTTCGATCCAATAGAAGAAAATGTCTTCTGCAACCTCGAAAGCGTGAACTCTCTGGCAATATTTCCAAGCAGATAGACTGCAATTTCAGTTACCTTTCCCGGATTTTTTACGGGGTTTCTGTAGATGATATCCCGCGCGATGATGTCCATAAACAGGTTCTGCAGAACCTCATCCAGCCCGGTTCTCAGGTACTCCGGAAAGCCGCCGGAAGAGAGATAATCCCTAAATGAATCTGCTGAATCTTTGCGTTCCATATAGTTCAGATATTCATCATATGAGAATGTAAAGAGCTCTATTCGCAGATTTCGTCCTGTTAATTCGTCCGGAGATCCCGGCTCAAAAGTGAAGCATTCGATCCGGTTATGATCACCTTCTTCTTCCTATCGAGAAGGTATCTTACATAGGATTCCCAACCGGGAAGGTTCTGGATCTCATCAAAATAATAGAGATCCTTTTCTCCAAACTCCTCATAGAAGACTTCTTCCAGCAATGCAATGTCCTTGAGTTCAAACTCAGCAAGACGGGGATCTTCAAAATTCAGGAAAAAAACTCCTCTTCTCTCTTCATCGAC
>QZAC01000005.1 GCA_003838065.1 Methanocalculus sp. MSAO_Arc2 | reverse complement strand
TCTGCCGAGTTTTCTGGCAACCTCAATGTATCCGGATATCGCCTCCTCAATATGTGTCAGAGCCTCCTCCCAGGTTGACCCCTGGCTGATACATCCTGGAAGAGATGGAACAGTTATGGTATATCTGCCGTCTTCATTTTCTTCCATGAGAACAGTATAGCGAAGATGCTTCTCTGACATACGACTTCTCCAGATTAGACATTATCTATAGAACTATAAAGGGATTCTGATGAACTTCACCCTGAGGGGGAGAGAGTCTGATCAATCATCCGGATCCGGGCATGGTGCACAACCCTTGCCGGATCCATGGCTTCCATCTCAAAGACCCCGCTGTTTCTGTGATTCGTATATTCCCTTCTGATGTGGAAGCTGCTCTGCCGCCTACCTCGGAGCTATCTCCCACACGCAAAGGATGGTACGCTGTGAGCTTTTGTGGGGTGGTTATCAAAAGATTACTCACGCAATCTCTCCCCATGGTTGCCAGTCCATCAGAGGTTATTTATTCTACAAATGCTAGAGGACACAGGTTTAGAATTATGGATAAAATGAGAGAACGGCTTGGAGTGGGCAGATTAGAATTTTAAAATTTTTCTTGAACAGTATAAGGATGGATGGTATATCGCTACAGTTCCCGCACTTTCGGGGTGCATCTCTCAAGGAAAAACTGAGGAGGAGGCAAAGAAGAATATTGCCGAAGCAATCGAACTTCATCTTCGTTCGCTTGCACAGGATGGTGTTCCATTCTATCAGAAAGAAGGACGAAAAGAGACATTCGTTGCCATCAATCTATGAGTTCTAAACTGCCAGTCCTTTCAGGGAAGGAGGTGGTAAAAGCGCTGAGTAGAGTGGGATATAGTGTTCATGATCAAGGGGAGCCATATTCATCTCAGGCACCCGATCCAAAGACCATTGACGGTTCCAAACCACCAGGAGATTGCACGAGGTACATTACGAGTCATCATCAAGGATGCAGATCTCACCGTTGAGGCATTTTTAGACCTGTTATAATCACCCATTTTCTCGTTTAAACTTCCCCTTCTCCGATCTCTTGATACGAAAAGAGATTCAGGAAAACAATGCTTCCATCTCAAAGACCCCGCTGCTTCTGTGATTCGTATATTCCCTTCTGATGTGGACCAGCTCTGTCGCTAGATACGTACGTATCACTCTTTATACCGATCTATCTCCTGGACACAAACGAAATCAAACCATGAGCAGTTAATGGGACGCCATCAGATGATCATTCCCTCTGGGCTGATGACCCCCACCTGGTCTGATTGCCACATTATGAGCAACCAGATACACATAATATATATATAATCATGTAAGCATACACTATTGTATGAAAACAATCACCATCCGTGATTCAACATATA
>QZAC01000066.1 GCA_003838065.1 Methanocalculus sp. MSAO_Arc2 | reverse complement strand
GGATCCTCCGGGTGAGGAAGAACAATAACCTTTTTTTTTCTTATTACTCCCACCCGGAAGAGTGCGGAGAGTTTGTTGCTTTTTGGACACTTGTCCATATTGCAACAATCTTCCAGGACGGAAGAGTGCGCTTTCCCCGATGATGATGATATCAATATGCAAGGGACATATCCCCAGGTAGCAGGTATCATCAAAAATGTGCTATATATCCATCAAGTGGCACATTCTACCCTGTCTAAAAATTATGTAATTTATGGCGGGGGTAGATCCGCAAGTATTCAATGTAAAAAAATTACTTCACGAAACACCATTCTGACGCTTTTGTCAATAATCCTGAAAGTTATCACAGAATCTGGAATCTGCCTACTCCAGAAAATGTAATAGGCAAAAATCGGTTTGCAGAATCTGCAATCAGAAATTATTACTATCGCACATAAATGGCAGGCTCATATCAGCGTTTTGACAACACCCCAAAATCAATAGGTATCAGTTATCAGGGGTGAGTGAGAAACGGCTTCTGGGAGACGATGTGAAGGCGGTATTCGAGATGCTGATGGAAGGACACAAAACAGATGATGAATAATGCGTGAGGCAGGATTCGAACCTGCGAACTCCTACAAGACGGGGCCCTGAACCCCGCGCCTTTGACCAGGCTCGGCAACCCACGCATACCATTTTTCACAGAGCGGGAAATTACAACCAATATATATAGTTTTATCAGACCTATTGCCATAGTCGGTATATTGCCAAGACCTGTCGTCAAAACCGGACCGACTCCATACGGCGCGTATCACCCCTGCAAAGATGTGATTCTGATGCCTCAGAAGGATACAGCAATCAGCGAACCACATTATTGGTCGACCCTGTTCCACGAGATGATCCACTGGACGGGGCACGAGAAACGTCTCAATCGCGGCATGGTAACAGATCCTGCATCCCCGGAATATGCCCGCGAAGAGCTGATCGCCGAGATCGGAGCCGCATATCTCGCCGGAGCGTTTCTCGAAGATACTGATGTAGAATTGAATTCAGCCATTTATCTACGCGAGTGGATACGAATCCTGAAAGAGAACCCGAATATCCTGTTCAGTGCCGGGAAAGCCGCAGATACCGCAGTCAATTATCTCGGCTACCAGATCCCAAAGAAGGTGGGTGACGGCTGAATGACAGGATTTTTCATGATGGTCTGTGACGGCGGGAATCCCCCAGCCCGCCTGGAACACCATCTCAGGATCACCAACCCGGACGATGCCATTGGGATTCTGAAGGAATGGTATCGGGATAAACCGCAGGAAGCGGTGTGCACGATCACCCTCGACGGAGCTCATCAGGTCATCGCAATTCGGCTGGTCACGATCGGGCTTGTCAACCAGTCCCAGATCCATCCTCGCGAGATATTCCGGGGAGCAGTCGCAGACAATGCATGTTCTGTGATGATCGCTCATAACCACCCTTCCGGCAACCTCGCGCCAAGCAGTGATGATATTGCGGTTGCTAAGAAGCTCCAGGAAGCGGGGGAGATCCTCGGCATCCGGCTGCTGGACTCACTCATCATCAGCGGGGATGATTTCAAATCCATGCACGGGGAGGGGTATTTCTAACCTCTTTGCTGATCCATGTAGGTTATCGTAGCTGAAGTAAACCGATCAATGAAATAAACGTAGAAAAAATGATGTGTGTTGCCATTTATTCATTTCACAAATGGTAAAAAACAAAAAAAAAAATTATTTTATTCTTGTTATCTTCACATCAACCATAGCAGTCTCACGTGCAACTACAAGATCTTTCGGACTGTTTCTTGTGTCAAGACAGAGCGAGTATCTTCCCGTACCTTCAGGTATGGTTACAACGAATTTTCTGTGATATGTATCATCGAATTGGGAAACAATTTTTCCTCTATAATCCCACTTTCTTTGATTCGAGTTCCACTCAGGGCGATAATTTCTGAAATTATCAATATTAGTATCTTGCATGAAAAGGACATTCAGACTCTTATCTGATTCTACCTCGATCTCGTACTGTTCACCACCATAACAAAAGTCTACCCCGTGATCCCTAAATTGTATAATATGATAATAATTTATGGTAACTCCAATTCTTTGATCATATATTACATTTTGTAATGATTGTGTTGTTACTGGTTCTAGCACATCTGAGCCTACTGGTTCTGGAGTTATCTCTGCTGTAGGTTCAGGCGTTGCTACAGGTATAGTTGGTTCAGGAGTGGCTTCGGGCGCGGCTGACGCCTCCGGTTCTGAAGTACATCCTGCGATCCCGACTGCTGCAATTAAGAGCAAGCCGAATACAAGAAAAATAACTTTCTTTCTCATAAAAGTCTATATATGCAAGGGTATTAATTAGATTTCCTATTTGATATTCACTGCCCTTAAATCCACAATCTGGACACACTCCTCCTCTCTAATTCAAAAAAATCTCTGTATTCTTCTCAGGTGAAAAAGGAGGAATTCAGTTGAAAAAAGTAGGATTGTGGGGGCGGATGTATCTACCCCAGATGGTTGAAGTGTTGAAGATCGTTGAACATATCGATCCCGCGATCATCTATTCCGGGATCTACCACCCAATCATCCCGCTCATCCAGGAAGGGTATAAGGTTGTGGTGGCAGACGGCGATATTCTCCGATATTCATATCACAAATCGCATTCTGAAGAATATGCGGGGCGCGTCCACTACATATGCTCACATGATCCGTTCTACCGCTACAGGGTCGGGCACAGGATCATCCATACCCGGCTGGCAGAGCTCCAGGACGAGTATCTGGAGAACCGGATCACCGAGATTGAGCTTGCACCCAACAGCCGGTGGCTCCCAGAGGACGAGATCCCTATCGCCGGAGATCTGGTGCCATCGACCGGATCCTATGAGAGCCTGCTTGGGATAACGCATGTGATCGCTACCGCTCCGATATCAACACCATTGGATCTGGAACTGATCTACATCTGAAAAGGCGGTGGATCGGAGATAGGGCTCTCTCTACGAGAAAAAAATCTATGTATTCTGGAAAGGTGCCCTTCAGGGGGCAGGTGAAACAGATGGATATACGCAAATTCGCGAATCTGGATGCCAACCCGAGCGATGGCTGGGTTAAGGCAGGAACGGCACGCATGAACAAGAAAGGTGAGATCGGCGCAGCATTGAAGATCTCTCTCTATGCAAACTTCGATGAGAAAGGCTGCTTGCTCCTGTCCGTTGGGGACGGGAAGACCGTGAAGGTCGCGCCCGAGGTTCGGGAGAAGGTTGCTCTCTTCAAGCTCGGTGGGACGACACTCTCAGTGTCCCTGCAGCACCTGGGCAATGTCCTGATGCAACATGAAGGTGCATACGCGATTATCAACGCACCGCCAGCATTTGACTCCCCAACCGAACAGGAAGAGGCAGAGAAGCCCTCTTCCACCTAATTTTTTATGTACT
>QZAC01000065.1 GCA_003838065.1 Methanocalculus sp. MSAO_Arc2 | reverse complement strand
GAAATGATCTGGCGAGTCGTTTTCACTCTGAAAGCGAAACGAGACTTAAATGCCTTCAAAAGCCTGACGGGCAGCGGATATAAGACGAGATGACCGCTCTCGCAGAAGAAGCGCATCCCCCTGTCAACGTCGGTCTAGAAATCCCCAACTTCGTCGGAATAATTCTCCCCACCCCACTTAAACCTATCGTCAATTCTCTGTCATATATTAGGAAACCTCTATTCTGCCGATTCATGCTTGTTCACCCATAATTTGTGGCTCTTTCTGTCTTTCATACGATAACTCTCTCCCCGGATATTCACTGTTCTACAATGATGCAGGATTCGATCCAGAAGTGCTGCGGCAATTACCTGATCCTGGAAGATCTCCCCCCAGTTACCAAACGATTTGTTCGAGGTGAAGATCGTTGATCCCTGCTCATATCGCCGGGATATCAACTGGAAGAAGCAGTATGCTGCCTGAGCATCGAATGGAAGATACCCGATCTCATCGATGATCAGGAGACCTGGCCGGGTGAGTTTCTTCAGATACCGATCAAGCTGATCACTGTGATATGCTTCTTTGAGCTGTTCGATCAGGACAGACGCATTGATGAAGAGAACCGGGATCCCCTGTTCAATTGCAGAAACACCCAGACCAATCGCCAGATGTGTTTTACCAACACCAGGTGGTCCAAGGAAGACCACATTCTCTGCATTATCGATAAATCTCAGAGTGGCAAGATCCCTGATCACCGTCTGATCAATTGAGGGTTGGAACGCAAAATCAAACTCTTCGATTCGTTTCAGGAGAGGGAAACCAGCACTTTTTGTCCGGGTTCTAATTCTCGTCGACGTCCTGTTGTTCCATTCCTGTTCAATCAGATACCCAATCGTCTCAATGGGACTGAGATTCTCGTTCATTGCACGTTCAAGCGTTGGTTCAAGCAGAGCATCCATCGCATCCAGTTTCATCATGGTAAGGCGGTGATGGATCTGCTCAAGAAGAAGAGTCGTCATATCCGACCCTCCTCTGCAAAAACGTCATATTCGGCAAGATCTCGTGTCTCAACAGAGTGCTGATCAATGGCTGGTTTGTTTACCCGCTCCTTCTTTGCACCATTGCTGGATAAACCCAGGACTTCTTTGTAAAGCCCTTCAAAATGCTCTTTTTTCTTTGAACGCTCATTTCTCCCATTCAGGAGAATATGGGTGCAGATCTCTGTGCCATCAGCATGAATTGACACGTGATTCTCATGGATATATGCGTCAACACGCCTTCCTGCAAACTTCCAGGGAACTGAGTAGCTATTCCCGTATAGCGAGATGTAGCAGTCTTTGGAAACTTTTCGGGATTCTTTCCTCTTGAGGAGATACGGTTTGTACGAGGAGAAAGGACGAAGGTTCTCCCGAACCTGGCGATCAAACGGAATCTCATGGGTGGTTCCATGAACTTTCCCATTGACGCAATTAAGCCATTTTCGTGCCTGAAGATTCAAATCCTCAATGGAGTGGAAGGTTCGACCATACAAGAAGTTGTCTTTGATGTAGTGAATTGCACGCTCAACTTTGCCTTTGGTTTTGGCCCGACCTAGGCGGCAGAGCCGTGATGTAAATCCAAAGTGGTCACGGAAGTCTGCAAAGAGAGGATGGAATTCTGAAGCGGTAGACGGATATTTCCGGTCAAGGACGACACTCCGAAGGTTATCATAGAGGATCATGTCAGTGACTCCACCAAAATACTCAAAAGCTCCCAGATGTCCTTTGAGAAGAGCAGGAAGGCCCTGATTAGGGAAGAATTCTACATATCTCATTCGGGAGTAGCCAAGAACCATTGAGAGGCCATAGACCTTCTTTCTGGATCCATCGGCCGTTTCATAGGGATACTCAAGCCAGTCACACTGCATCATCTCTCCCGGTTTGGTTTCATATCTGATTTCAGCAGGAATGGTGATGTTAGGACGAATCTGCCGGATATAATCGCCAAGTATTGTTGGTCCGCCATCATAGCCGAGATCCTGGATCTCTTCCAGAAGTCTTACACGGCTCAGACGAGGATAATTGTTCAACCTCTCCTGGATGTATGGTTTGAAGGGATCCAGCTTGCTTGGTTTATTTCGGGTCTGAGGATGTTTTGAGGGTTGATCCAAAGAAAGATGCCGAGCTATGGTTTTTCTGTCATAGCCGGTTTCTCGGGAAAGCAAGCTGATATTGACTTTCCCTGTTGCCAGTTCCTGTTTACGCGCTAAATCCAGTAACATAAAATACTCCTCGTCCTCGAGCATGGGAATCCCAGATACTCTCTGGTTGCACATTGGGG
>QZAC01000064.1 GCA_003838065.1 Methanocalculus sp. MSAO_Arc2 | reverse complement strand
TGGATGGGGATCGGGGTGATGCTCTCAACCTTTGCAGTCCCGATCATTGCCGGTCTGTACTGGAGAGGCGCAACAACGAAGGGTGCCCTTGCAGCAATGGCAACAGGACTGATTGGTTCAGCTGTCTTTGGGTACTACCACCAGTATATCGACAAACTGCCGGTTCACTTCAGCCTGTACTCGTTAACGCTTGCGTTGATCGTGATGATCACAGTCAGCCTTGTCACGGCAAAGAACAGCCAGAAGGCCCTGGATGAGACGATGACCGGATGGTACATATTCAGGAGGAAATAACACTCATCCATTCATATATTTTGTAATCCCGGTCTTCCCTGCCCCTTTGTATGCGTGCTGTATCGAATATACCGATTCTTTTTTCAGCCGCTGAAGAAACCCGGGAGAGGAAATGTGATCGTTGTCCTCTCCTACCGGGCCACCAGGATCGTCTTCTCTTCAGTATAGGCTTCAATATATGACATCCCGTTCTCGCGGCCGATTCCGCTCTCTTTGACCCCGCCAAAGGGCACTTCCGGCGGGAGCTTCATATGCTGGTTGATCCAGACAATCCCGGCAACAAGTTCTTCTGCGGCAGTCCGGCCAGCCTTCATATCACGTGTCCATATTGAGGCACCGAGCCCATACCTGGTGTTATTGGCAATATCAATTGCATCATCAAGGTCATCTGCGCAGATGACCGGGATGACAGGCCCAAAGATCTCTTCACCAAGAACCTTTGAGTCGCCGGCACACCCGGTTGCAAGGACCGGTGGATGGAAGAATCCTGCATCATGCACTCCATCAGGCAGACTTCCCTCGACTATCCGTGCCCCTTCGTCAGCAAGCTGCATGACAGCATCCCTCACCCCTGCCAGTACCTGTGTATTATTGAGTGGTCCTATCATCGACGATGAGCTGGTCGGATCTCCGGCAACTACATCCGGCAGCCTTTGCTCAAGACGGGAGATGAACGCATCATAGATCTCCGGGAGGACGATCATCCGTTTGGGAGATGTGCAGATCTGGCCGCAGTTGTACATCCGGAGTGCAAGCGCGGCATCTGCAACAGCCACCGGATCCACGTCTGAGCAGATGATCATGGCGTCGTTTCCGCCGAGCTCAAGGGTGACCCGCTTCATTGTCGCAGCAGCTGCCACCTGTCGTCCGGTCTCTATTCCGCCGGTGAAGGATATTTTTTGCACATCCGGGTGCATAACGAGGGGATTGCCTGCATCTTCGCCATAGCCGGTGATAATATTCAACACTCCCGGGGGAAGGCCGGACCGCTGAATCGCCTCGCCAAGCGCAAGTACTGCCATAGGTGCCATCATCGAGGGTTTCAGGACCAGGGTATTCCCTGTTGCGAGTGCAGCACCAATCTTCCATGCGGCAATCAAAACCGGCATATTCCATGGGATGATCGCACCACACACCCCAAGCGGCTTCCTCTGCACCATCCCATACCCATATCTTGGGAGCTGTTCGGTATAGCCTGCGAGAAGATGTGAGACTGATCCCGCATAGTATTCAAAGACAGCAGCAGCACCATATACTTCGTCTTTTGCCTCGTAAAGGGGCTTGCCTTCTTCTGTTGTCAGGATGAGGGCGAGGCGGTCTGCCTCTCTTCTGATCAGATCTGCGGAGCGGGAGAGAATGATACCCCGCTTTGAAGATGGGATAGATGCCCATCCCGGGAAAGCAGCCTGTGCAACCTGCACCGCGATATCGACATCATCCTTTCCACCAGACGGAACCTCCCCGCATGGGGTGCATGTTGCGGGATTAATAATCTCGACTCGTTTCCCTGTAACCGATTCGACGAATTGATCGCCAATCATCATCTGCATATCTGCATCACAACTCCTGTCGACTATATCTCTTGTACCAATCCACTATCAATTGTATCCATCATCCGTATGGTCACTTCTCCTCATGACTGCGATTACGCCCGGAAGATGGTTTCAGCTATGGATACATCGTTATCTGCCGCGTTTTCCAGCCCATACCCTCAATAGATTCTCTGGAATTTTAATGTGCAGGATGAAGCAGGGGTCTGGCCAAAAGAGAAAGATTTATCTCTTTATGTGATGTATATATAATATAGAGTTATGTAAAAGTAGCTTTATGAGAGGTATTGATACTATGAATCAGAACACATTGAAAAAGAACCCCATCCGACTACTGGGTCTTCTCGGATTCCTGGGTCTACTGGGTTTGGTAACGGGAAATGCTGGATTTTATGGATATTTTGGCTTTTTCGCCTTCTTTGCAGCCATTGGTAAATCCGATGAAATGCTCCATATTAATCTTGCGCGGGCAGGGTACAACGCCTTCATCGTCTCCATACTGGGAGTTTCAGCTGCAATGGCCATCCTTGCAATCACCCGGTCCCTGGAAATAGCGGCACTCTTTTTTGCCGGCATCTTCATCGCACAGATAGGAACGTTTCTCATCTCGTTTTACTCCTATGAATGGAAGGGAGATCCGGCGTGACCATGAAGATGAAGACACGGATGAAGGAGTTGCGTGCACGCCACAACCTGACCCAGGAACAGCTCGCAGAGCTGGTGGATGTCCGGAGGGAGACGATAGGCCATATCGAGAAGGGTAAGTACAATCTCTCTCTTCTCCTGGCATACCGGATCTCCCGGGCACTGCACAGCACGATTGAAGAGGTCTTTCTCTTCTATGAGGATGAGGAGAACTGACCCGGATCATCTCTTCTCTCTTTCAAAAGAGAAACGGTAGTGTTTCTCCCAGGATGCACCAGGTGAATAGAGAAGATTAAGGGATGGTGAAGCCACAGAGTACCAGAAGATGGAAAGAAAGTATTCCTTCATCGCCAGGATGCCTGATGAGCCCGGATCGCTTTTGAAAGCAGCTGATATCATCAGGAGGCATGACGGCAACATCAACCGGATCCAGTTTGACCGGAGGATCGACAAAAACACCGTCTTTTTTGAGATGACAGCCACAGAAGAGAAATACCACCAGATCCGGGACGGTCTCCATGCTATCGGTTATCTCCAGTCTCAGATACCACCGATCAACATTCTTCTCTTTCATATTTATCTGCCAACGCCCCATCGTCCCGGCGCCCTCTACGAGGTCCTCTCTGCATGTGCACAGGCTGGCGCTGATGTTGCGGAAATTGACTTTGATGACACAGGGCAGCACCCGGACCGGTTGACAATCCGCCTCAATGTTGTTGACTCCCCACGTATTGAGGAGGTTATCAATGCGATCAAGAGCAGGTACCGGCTTGAGATCCTGGAGTATGATCCTCTTGGCGAAGCCCTTGACGAGACGATATTCTACATCACGTTTGCCCAGAAGATCCGGCCCTTCCTTGGGGAGGCAAATGATGATTTCCTCCTCTCGTTTCTCGGTGATATCAATCATGTCGTCCAGGAACTCACAAACCGTGGAGAAGATCCAAAGGCGGTCTTTGATTCCATTGTCCGGATCGGAACGTTTCTGAGAGGTACAACAGGCAGCGGCTTCTCTGCAGATTATCAACAGATCTCTATTCAGAATGGGGTCTCGCTCACCTGCATTCAGCCTCCGGGCGGAGGAAGCATCTTCATCTTCGAAGCAGACGGGGAGCGGATGCAGATAGACTCTGGATATGGGATCTACCATGCCGATATCGAACGGATGCTCCATACAATAGGACTTTTTGGTTTTGATGGTATCGGCCGGATCATCTGCACACATGCAGATGCGGATCACTGCGGTGCAGCAGGACGCATTTCTGCACCCTGTTCTCTCCACCCGGGCACTGATGCCATCATCGAATGCAATAACAGAGGATATGGTTCGCGGAGTGAGGGTCTGATCCTTGAATCAGTTTATACCGTCATGATCAACCTCTTCTCAGAGTGCACCCCACCACAGGAGCGGGTGCTCTTTCCAACCGTTCCCATTGGCTATCGGGGGATCTTTCCGATCATCGATACCTTCACCATTCAAAACCATCGGTTCGAGGTGCTTGAGAGCCTGGGGGGCCACATTCATGGACAGGTCTTCCTGCTGGCGCCTGATCTTGGGCTTCTCTTCACCGGTGATTCCCTTATTAATTTTTCCAGCCTGACAGAGGAGCACAGGCAGTACAATTCTATCGCTGACTTCCTGGTCACCTCGGTGAATGTTGACTCTGATATCGCACGGCAGGAGCGGCGGGAACTGGTACGGCTCGCAGATGAATGTGACAGAAAGATGCAGAAGAACGGGCGGCGGTGCCTCATCTGCGGAGGCCATGGTGCGGTATCTACGCTGGAGAATGGCGGGCTGGCTGCATATAAAGAGATCCGGCACTACCGGCATTCAGCATAAGGCTTTTTTCCCCTGCAGGATATGAATAGAGTATGGCATCTCCCATTCTGGCAGTCATCCTGTCTTTCTTCATCCCCGGGCTTGGCCAGTTCTATACCGGCCAGTTCTTAAAGGCAATTGCGCTTTTTCTCCTTGCAGTGATCTTTGCGCTCCTTTCAACCTTCATCATCGGGATCCCGCTCTATATCATCGTCTGGCTCTACAGCATGTATGACGCATATATCGCAGCCGAAGGGAGCTAGGATATGACAGGTGGCTATATACTCCTCCTTCTCATTACCGAGTTTATTGCGATCGTCTTTGTCGTGCTTGGGTACCTCATTCTGGTTAAAAAAAAGAGACATCTTATCGCAGGGTATGATCCCACAACCTGCAATGATCCGGAAGGGCTTGCTGCATGGGTTGGAAAGAGCCTTTTTGCGCTTGGGATTGCAGCAGCACTTCTGTTTGTGGTAATGCTGATACTGCCAGGATATTCCCTCATCCTCTTCCTTGCCTATACCGCGGGTGTCGTCCCCATTGGCGCGATCATCGTCGCTGTGGGTGCACGAAGATATGATCGCATTGGATCAGACTGAAAAAAAGAATTAACTGAAGCTGAACTTCAGAAGCTCCATCTCCCTCAGCTCTTTGCGCCTGATCTTTCCTGAGATTGTCTTTGGGAGTTCAGCCACAAACTCGATCGCACGGGGGTACTTGTATGGTGCGGTAACATGCTTAACATAATTCTGGATCTCGCGGACCAGGGTTTCTGATGGATCGTAACCTTCATGCAGAATGATGAATGCCTTGACAATGGTGCCCCGGATGTGGTCCGGGACACCGATGACGGCAGACTCCTTTACTGCCGGGTGTTCGAAGAGCGCAGATTCCACTTCAAAAGGCCCGATCCGGTATCCAGAACTCTTGATGACATCATCGTCACGGCCCACGAACCAGAAGTACCCCTCCTCATCCATTATTGCCTTGTCTCCGGTATAGTAAAATCCGTTGACAAAGACCTCATCTGTTGCCTCTTCATTCTCAAGGTATCCCAGGAAGAGGCCGGCCGGCCGGGGATCGGATCTGATGGCAATCTTTCCGATCTCGCCCTGTGAAACCGGCCTGTTTTCATCGTCATGAAGTTCGATCTCCCATCCTGGTGCAGGCCGTCCGATTGACCCGGGTTTTGGCTCCATACAGGGGAAGGTGCCGATGCAGAGGACGGTTTCGGTCTGGCCATAGCCCTCGTAGATGGTCACCCCGGTTGCATCTTTCCACACCTTGATCACCTCGGGGTTCAGCGCCTCACCGGCACTGACACAGTGGCGGAGCTGGGATAAGTCAAAGGCATCAAGGTCTGCCAGGATCAGCATCCGAAAGATCGTTGGAGGTGCACAGAAGGTCGTGATCTCGTACTTCTCAAGGAGTGGCAGGATCTCGGTGGGGTTAAACCTTGTCCTGATATCATAGACGAAATTGCAGGCCCCGCAGATCCAGGGGCCAAAGAACTTGCCCCAGGAGGACTTCGCCCACCCGGTATCTGCAAGGGTGAAATGGAGATCATTGTCCCAAAGGTCGTACCAGTATCGTCCGGTGATGATATGGCCAAGCGGGTAGCTATGGTCCTGGAGCACCATCTTCGGCTCCCCGGTTGTTCCGGAAGTAAAAAAGATCACCATCGGATCGGTTGATTTTGTCTTTTTTCTGCCGGTGAATGGTGCAAGCCGGTGGGATGCAGGCGCGGGATAGTTCAACTCCACCGGATAGCTGATCCAGTTGTGCAGTTCACCATCCACAACGAACCGCCGTTCCAGTGACGGGCATGAATCACAGATCTCATCCACTTTCCATGCATTCTCCATATCTGTTATGATCATCTTGAACTTCCCGAGATTCACCCGGTATTTCAGGTCTTGTGGTGTCAGCATCGTGGTGCAGGGAGCAAAGACCACACCCAGCTTGATTGCGGCCAGTGCAAACGTCCACCACTCCGGGATCCTGGGGAGCATGAGTAAGACGCGGTCACCTTTTCCAATGTCGGATTTGATGAACATATTGGCTATCTGGTTTGAGAGGTTCATCAGGTGGCGGAATGTATAGTACTTCTCTTCCCCGCTCTGGTTCACCCAGATCATCGCCAGTTTATTCCGATCTTGAATTGCCTGTGCGTCGATGGCATCGAAACCGAAGTTATAGTACTCCGGAATATCGATGGAATACTGGAAATAGCCCTCTTCATAGTCGGGCATATTAGGTTCATGGATCACCATGAACAACAGGGTTGGCTTTTGTTCCAGATGAATCCAGGGGTTTTGCATCAGCGCCTGTCAACAACCCTTTTGGGCCTCCCCTGCACTTTATAGAGTTCCAGCTCACCGGGTCCGGTGAAGTGAAAGAGGATCTCCAGTGTCCCGCTGATATAGGGCTCCCTGAGTTCTGGTTTTAACCGGAAAAACGCCTTCCTGAATATCTCCTGGATGCTTTCGGCATCAACACTGGATGGATCTTTGCATTCAAGGCTCACCCGGAGAATGGTTGATTCCGTCTCGCGCCCACCGTACAGGAATGCCTCGTACTCGCCGGTGAGATAGTCCATATTCTCTTCCTGGAAGACACCGCGCTCGATATCGACCCGGTTGAATGATCGGTCTTCCACAAAGAACCGCTCACCTTCCCGCTCGGGAGTCTTGATCCGAAGCGATGTCCTGCCGCAGGCACACCGGTCGCGGGAGACGACCGCGGTTGCATCTTCTGTATCATAGTTGATGAGCAGCGTTCCACACCGTTCACCAACCGGCAACAGCTTTGTCAGGATAATCCGCCCGTACTCGCCATCCCTGACAAAATGGTCCATCCGGGGGTTGTACAGGTCCATATGGATTAAGTCTTCAGGGACATGGAGGCCAGCCTTTGCATAACATTCACCACACATCGTCCCCTCTGTGCTCCCGTAGGTGTTGTAGACCTCACAGCCCCAGAGTCTGCTGAGATATTTCCGTGATGCTTCGGCAAAACTCTCGCCCCCGACAACAAGCCGTTCTATACTGGTCTTTTGAGGGTCTATTCCCTCTGCCTCGAGCCTTCGTGCAAGCCGGATCAGTTTGAAGACCGATCCGATAACGACTGTTGGCCGGTAATTTTTGATCACACGGAGCGGGAAGGTGCATTTCCCTTCCGGGATGATGGTGCTGCCTGTACGCCGGGCGGCAAGCGTCATCATCGTTGCCCCCACGTTCATCCCGTAACTGGCACAGACTACGATCCGGTCTCCTCTGGAGATGCCATACGATCGAAAGATCCGGGCATACTTTTCAGAGTACCGGAGCCAGTCCTGCCAGGTAAGGAAGAAGGACTTGGGCACCCCTGATGTCCCGCTCGTCTCATGGATCGTATAGATCTCATCCATCCGGCTTGAGAGGAACTGAAAATCATTAGTGATCGGGGGCTGGTTGTTCCTGATTGTCGTACCCGAGATGATCGGAAGGCCCAGGAGGTCCTCATGTTCCCGGATCGAGGAGGTATCGATTCCATGTTCACGAAACCATTTCCTGTAGAATGGTGAATGATCGACTGCATACTGGATCGTGTACCTGACGCGCTCGTCAATAACTGCATCCAGGTCATCCCTTGGCATCGTCTCGATCTGTTCCCGAAAGTATCCGGTCCTGCTCATAGAGAAAACCATGGCAGATGTAGCTTTATATCTTCCCATTGCAGACGATCAGCCTGCCCAGGACGCAATATCTGCCACCCCATCCTCCCGTCTTCAATCGCTTCCTTTTTACATCCACAGGTACGATCTGGTACCAGAATGGCGACCCCGAAACGTCTGACCCCTGCCATGCAGCAGGTGGAGGATCTGAAGAGCCAGTATCCAGGCTGCATACTTTTTGTGCGGATGGGCGACTTTTATGAAACCTTTTACCGGGATGCTGAGATCTGCGCACGTGAGCTTGATATCATCCTGACATCAAGGTCAAGTGATCCGGAAGGAAATCCGATCCCGCTTGCCGGCGTCCCATACCATGCCGCCGATTCATATATCTCACGCCTGGTGCGGCGGGGCCACCGTGTTGCCATCTGTGAACAGATCGAGGATCCAAAGAAAGCAAAAGGAGTGGTGAAGCGGGATGTCGTCAGGGTTGTCACACCAGGCTGTGCAATAGATCCGGCAATTGTCGATGCACCCGACTCCCGGTACCTGATGGCTCTTCTTCCTGACAGGAAGGCTTTGGCATTTGGCGTCGCTCTCCTTGAGATCTCAACTGGCGAGTTCTTCATCACGACGGTCCCAAAAGAGGAAGGTTTGTCCGGAGTTGCATCCCTGATCGAGTCAAAGCGCCCGGCAGAATGTATCATTCCCGAACGGACCGACCACCAGGTTGTACAGATCCTGAGCCGGTATGCGGTCTGCACTACCGAGCGTCACCCCGGGGACTTTGATCCTGATGATGCCACCATGCGCCTCTGTACTCATTTCGGGGTTGCCACCCTGGAGGGTTTTGGCATCAGTGGAATGCCGCTTGCCGTTGGGGCAGCAGGCGCTGCCCTGGCCTATGCGACCATCACCCAGAAGAACGCTCTTTCCCACCTGACAGGGTTGCATGTGTTGCAGCAATCTGAAGATATGGTTCTCGATGCTGTCACCCAGCGCAACCTTGAGATCACCAGGTCTCTCTCGGGGGACCAGAAGAAGGGAACCCTTCTTTCCATCCTTGACAGGACAGCTACCCCGATGGGCAAACGCCTGCTCGCTGCTGCAATTACGGCCCCGGAAACCAGCATGGAGGCCATCAATGAGCGGCTGGACGTGGTGGAGTGGTTTCTCCGGCATCCACTTGAGAGGAATCAAATTGGGGAACTGCTCGGGGTGTGCGGGGATATTGAGCGGATATCAGGAAGGATCGCGTATGGAAACGCTTCTCCCCGGGACCTGCTGTCACTTGCCGGATCCCTTGTCTGCCTGCACGAAGTAAGCGCTATTCTTGCTGGCGATACCCCCCTGCTTGCACAACGGCTCGCAGGGGAGATCACGCACTTTGGCACCGCCATTGACCTGATCAGATCCGCAATCGCAGATGACCCGCCTGCTGTGGTGAAGAATGGGGGGGTTATCCGGGAGGGCTATGATCAGGCACTGGATGAACTCAGGGGATCAGCTGGTTCCGGCAGGGACTGGATCCTTTCGCTTCAGCAGTCCGAGCGTGAACGGACCGGTATTAAATCCTTAAAAATTGCCTATAACCAGGTCTTTGGATACTATATCGAGGTGACAAAGCCCAACCTCTCCCGTGTCCCACCCGAATATGAGCGGAAACAGACCACCGCATCAGGTGAGCGGTTCACCCTCCCGGCGCTCCGTGAATATGAGCGCACCATTGCGGATGCAGATGAACAGGCACTTGCACGTGAGGCAAACCTCTACCGGGAGCTGATCGATAATCTTGGAACCCAGGTCCCGTTATTTCAGGCAGCCGCACGTGCCGCCGGGATGATCGATCTCCTCCTCTCATTTGCCCGTTCTGCAGATCGGAAGGGCTATGTCAGGCCCATTTTGAATGAGGGAGCTGCTCTTGTGATCCGTGGGGGCCGCCACCCTGTGGTCGAGGAGAGCACGCCGGATGGCTTTGTCCCAAACGATAC
>QZAC01000063.1 GCA_003838065.1 Methanocalculus sp. MSAO_Arc2 | reverse complement strand
CAGACCCGCCTGCACCCTGAATTCGAACAAGGCCAGGACGGACCCATCGGGCATAGGTCTTCACCAGGACATCTGCACCTGCATCTGCTGCTGACATCACCATCTCGCGGTCAAGGGTGATACGGTCAACGACATACGCCTTCGTCTTTCCTGCATCAAAAAGGAGGTCGTTCCCTCTGCCCGAGACAATCCGTGCACCGCAGACAGTATTCAGGACAGACCGGTCAGAGACCTCGCATTCTGCAAATGCGGATGAGCTGAGGAGGCCGGCACACTGCACCGGGTGCCCGATTCCTGCATGCTCTTCGATAAGAAGGGTTTTAAGACCTGCTTCTGCCGAGAGCCGGGCGGCTGTGGCCCCGACAGGGCCGCCACCAACGACGACGATATCGTACATGTAAGAATTGATCTGGGTTCTGACCAGATAAGAGAGGTGGCACAGAATACAGGAGAGGAAAGACCGGCTCGATTGCAGCAAGAGAGGGGACAGGGTGCAGCCAGCCAGAAGAATTGATGAATTGGAACCGGAACAATCACACAGGAACAGTCACATGATAACCAACGATCAGTCCCATTTGATCCCGAAGAGGGGTTCATCGCTTCGTGGTTCCTTAAGAGGGACAACGGTTGTATCCCATGGAATATCAGCCCCACTTTTCATCAGGGCAAACAGGCGCTCCAGTGCCGCCTTCTCTGCTTCTTTTCTCGTTGTTGCACCTCCCACCTTCAGGGTCACGGTGACGGTAACCTTCCACTCATCAGGCATACCGGATCTCTCCTGATTGAGAGATTGTGCGATGAAGGTAAATAGGCTCTGGTGAGTACAAACGGATCGGTATGGAAGCCTTTCCTCCATATCATGCAAACTCCATTGCTGATTTCTGGATTCAATCTTATGCCTGCTGCCAGAACAATTCATGATGTTTTGGAGACAGGGGTTTTGATCATAATCAGAAATACCCCGAAAGAGTCAATGAGATCCCCGGCAGATACACTCATGATCTACAACAACAAAGAGATGTGGAGAAGAGAGCATGACTGCGGTTCTTGTCGATAAACTCACAAAACAGTTCGGCGACCTCACAGCTGT
>QZAC01000062.1 GCA_003838065.1 Methanocalculus sp. MSAO_Arc2 | reverse complement strand
TCAAAGGTTGATTTACTCCCCTTTGCAATCTGGAAGAATAATGATCTCTGGAACCTCCTTCCGGCAACAGGAGCGGTCAATAATAAGAAACGGGATCGGATACCCGATCCACCGTTCCTTGCATCACGAAAGGAACCCATCATCGGGTACTGGGATCTTCTGCATGAACACTGGCCCCATCGCTTCGAGCGTGAGATCGATGTCTCCCTCCTCGGGATGGATGCACGGAAAGGCGACTGGCAGGAGCACGCCTTCGATCAGCTCTCTGAAAAATGCACATACCTCATCGAGATACGAGGATACGAGCCATGGTCGATCTAACCAATGATAAAAGGATCTGCCCTTTCTGCACCCCCGTCCCCTCCGACATCGTCCTCGCAAACGACCTCGCCTACGCCCGGTTCGACCGCTACCCGGTCAGCCCCGGCCACCTCCTCATCATCCCCTTCCGGCACGTGGCCTCATTCTTCGAGGCGACCGAAGACGAACAGGCCGCCCTCCTCTCCCTCGTCCATGATGCCCGTCGGCTGCTCGATGAGCGGTATGCCCCCGACGGCTATAATATCGGGGTGAACATCGGGGCGGCGGCCGGCCAGAGCGTGATGCACCTCCATCTGCATGTGATCCCGCGGTATGCCGGGGATATGGAGGAGCCAAAGGGCGGGGTCCGGGGGGTTATTCCGGGGAAGATGGGGTATTGAAAAGGGGGATCAATTTGGATCGGCGAAAACAGGCGAAGAGAGGATCAATCATTCCCTGCCTCTGGTTACCCGGTCATATCATCAATACGTACTCTTCCAATAATCAGATCATCCTCTCGGGGAAGCTCAGATCCACCCTCGCGTAATACCTCCAGATGAAGCCCGATTGCTTCACGAATATTTTCCATAGCCTCTTCAAACTTGTACACACTCACCTATACCGGAAATACCGTTTATGTGCGAGATCTATAGGGAGAATCTCAACCACCCGGATGCGGCTCTGATCCGGACAATTGCGAAAGATGAGAGTGTAGGTGCGGCTGACATGCATTCTAT
>QZAC01000061.1 GCA_003838065.1 Methanocalculus sp. MSAO_Arc2 | reverse complement strand
ATATGAAACTCCCAAGAATAAATGGAGATAAGGTTATTCGGACTTTGAAAAAAGCAGGATTCGAAGTTGTGCATATCAGGGGCAGTCATCATTATCTCCATCATGCAGAACGAGGCTTTCTGGTCACTGTTCCAGTTCACTCAGGACAAATAGTGGCACCAAAGACCCTGCAAACAATACTCTCGCAGGCTGGCCTGTCACCTGAGGAATTCCGGAAGCTTTTGTAGGGGAAGAAGCATTGAAGCTTCTTTTCGGATTCGGCAAAGGTTGTACACCCTGATCCGATCAGGATGTTTGGACAGACCCTCTCCACCCCCTCATCGAATACTACATACGTCTGTCCGTCAAACACTGAAGAACCAATCGGGGATCATCTGTGTCGACCATCAGGAACGCAATCCACATTCTCTACTACCTCTTTGGCCCGTTTAAGAAGATGCTTGGGTTATATCTTCTGGCGGTCATCGCACTTGCCGGGCTTGAGGTCTTCCGGGTGTCACTTGTGTACCCGATCATCAATTACGGGCTGGATGTCGAGAACCAGCACCGGCTCCTTGATACGTTCTTTGATCTGATTCTGCCAGGGTCGATGCATCCGTTCCTCGCCTCAGCATTGCTGCTCCTTCTGACAACCGCATTCATCGCCGTCTTCTATGGCGTCGTCGCCTACTCGGGGGCGTATGTCTTCGCAGCGGTCCGGGATTCGCTTGACCGCCGTATCTTTGCCCGTCTGATAGGCAATGATTACAGCTACTTTGCCGCAAAGAAGCAGGGGGATCTGCTGTATATCGGGCAGGGAGCGGTAACAGAGTCCGGCCAGGCGATCAACCAGTTCATGGAATGCGTTAAGAACTCCCTGATGGCACTGCTCTATTTCCTTTTTATTATCTATCTCTCCTTCTGGCTTGCTTTCGCACTGGTGATTCTCGGAATAATTTATGCATATCTCATCAGGCAGCAGCTCTTTACCCGCGTCTACCGGAACAGTTCAGCATTGAATACTGCACTTATGCAGAAGTCGGTCGCATACCAGGAGTTCATTTCCGGAATAAAGACGATCTTTATCACGGGGTCGCATTCTTTCTGGGCTGAAAAATATGATGCTGCTGTTTCGAAGCTCAGGCAGGCGTACACCTTTGTCAATGCCCTTGGAAAGCTTCCATCGATCATCAATGATTTCCTGATGTTTTCGGTGATTGCCATTGGTGCTCTTGCCCTCTATATCTCAACTGGCGGGGATTTCCTCTCGTATATCGGCCTCTTTGGAACATTCATGCTCGCGCTTTACAGGCTAGTGCCAACCGCAAGTGCCGCACAGAGTAATCTCACCTATATGGTTCAATATCTTCCTGCGCTTGAGCTTGTGCATT
>QZAC01000060.1 GCA_003838065.1 Methanocalculus sp. MSAO_Arc2 | reverse complement strand
GCGGCATATATCGCCTGGCTGCTCCGGATGACCCGTGGTTTTGCGGTCAAGAACGTGAACCCCGGCGGCACCGAAGCCTGGGGCTGGGGCCTGAACTGTACCACCATCAACGACCCGGTGCCGTATTTCGACATCACCCCGGCAGAGATTGTCACCGGGCTGATCGAGGCAAACGAGTATCTCGGGCTCCCGCACTGCATGCATGTGCACGGGAACAACCTGGGCAACCCGGGCAACTACGAGACCACGCTCGACACCCTGAAGCTTGCTGAAGGGTATAAGGCAAAGAACAACTTTGGCCGTGAGCAGGTGCTGCACCATACCCATATCCAGTTCCATTCCTATGGTGGAACCGGATGGGGCAGTTTCGAGTCAAAGGGCCAGGAGATCGCCGACTATGTGAACTCGCAGCAGAACATCTCGTGTGACATCGGGTTTGTGACGCTGGACGAAACAACAACGATGACTGCCGACGGTCCGTTTGAGCACCACCTCTGTGAACTGAACCACCTGAAATGGGCAAACGTTGATGTGGAGATTGAGACGGGTTCAGGGGTTGTCCCGTACGTGTATAGCCCTGACATCTTTGTCTGCGGTATCCAGTGGGCGATTGGCCTTGAGATAGCGCTGCTTGCAAACGATCACATGCGGTTCCACATGACAACCGACCATCCAAACGCTGGTCCCTTCACCCGGTATCCGCGGGTGATGAAGTGGCTGATGAGCGCACAGGCCCGAGACGAGATATATGCCGGGATGAAGCATGAGGACAAGGTCCGTGACCGGACGACGCTTGGGTCGATCGACCGCGAGCTGACCCTGTATGAGATTGCGCAGATGACCCGTGCAGGCCCTGCACAAACGCTTGGTCTCTCGCATATGTATGGGTCATTGGCCCCGGGTCTTGATGGCGATGTTGCAGTGTATGACTACAACCCCGAGACAGCGTCTGATCCCGAACTGATAGAGTCTGCGTTTAGCAATGCCGCATACCTCTTCAAGCAGGGCGAGCTGATCATCAATGAGGGTGAGATTGTTTCCAACGGGAACAAGCGGACGCTCTGGGTTGATGTGAAGACAAACGAGAACGCCCAGCTGCAGCGCGATATCACCCTGAAGTTCAACAAGTTCTACACGGTGACCGAGAAGAACTACGAGGTGTACGCACACCACTATGTGCCAAACCCGTATGTGATCGAGATCGATGCGACACAGTGAGGTGAT
>QZAC01000059.1 GCA_003838065.1 Methanocalculus sp. MSAO_Arc2 | reverse complement strand
GATCGGTATATATTTCTTACGGCGGATAGCAGAATGTATGATGCATCAGGGTAAATACCGGAATCTTCCATACATTATTGTAGTTCTTGGTCTTTTTTTTGCCACCGCAGCTGAGTTCTACCTTCATGCGCTATCCGGTATTGTTACTGGTTATACGCATCTCTATTATCTCCTGATCATCATTTTAGCATATTATTTCCGGTATAAAGCTGTGCTTGGCGGCGTTTACCTTGGAGCGATCCATAGTATTGCGGATATGTATCTGATCGGATTTGTGACCACTGACGCGCTTATTCGTTCCGGATCCTTTGTTGCGGCAGCTCTTCTCTCTGCGTTTCTTGCAGCGACTATTGTGCCGGCTGTCCCGGTCAAAGAGGTGATAGAGAACAGTATGCAACGGGTTCAGGCGATACTGGTGAGTGAGGCAGATATTGTACAGATGAGGAAGGAAGGTGATGTGGCCTCACTGCTTGGTATCCTGGCCCATGGGGAAATGGACCAGCGGTATGCGGCGATAGACGCTCTTGGTCTGCTCCGTGATCCGCGTGCGATCGAACTGCTTGTTGAATCCACACGGAGCGATACCTATTCAGGGCTCAGGTGGAAAGCGGCAGAAGCCCTTGCACGAATCGGAAAACCATCAGTTGGACCATTGATTACTCTCTTGAATGACCCCGACGAGGATGTCAGGTGGAAGGTTGCGATTGCTCTTGGGGAGATAAAGGATCCCCGCGCAATCAAGCCGCTCATAAACGTCCTTTCTGATCCTGATTCCTATGTCAGGAGCAGAGCTGCACTCGCACTTGGTACCATTGGAGATCCTGCAATACCCGATCTTGTCAAAGCACTCGCGTCAGACGATCCTGCGGTCCGGGCAGCTGCAGCCTCGGCTCTTGGCATTATTGGATCAGTTGATGCAATCCATCCGCTCATACGTGCTCTCTTTGATCCTGTGGATCGGGTGAAGATCGAGGCGGCAGAGGCAGTTGCAAAGATTGGTGATCCTGCACTTTCTGCTCTGATAGATGCTCTGAAGTCTGCACAACATGAAAAGGTCAGCATGATTGTTGTTGATCCAGCGGTCATTGAGACTCTTATTGATATGTTGGATGGGGCAGATCCGGCTCTTCGGTTGGATCTGGCTGCGGTTTTGAAGGAGCTGGATGATCCCTCTCTTTCTCACCTGATTGAAGAGCTCAGTGATGCAAACTCTTTATGATGACCGTTCATTTTTCACGCTCCCTGGGACATAGGATAAGTTTTATTGGAATGGGATTACCAGAATCACTTTGTGTACGGTCGATATGGTTATGAATTCTCTATTGAGAAGGATGGTTTAGAGATCAGTTTCTCAAAGGATGAAGATTTCGTCAGGTATTTTCGAAAACTTGGGGATAATGTTGTCGAACGGGTCATTGCATCTGATTCTGGAACCGTGATTATCAACCCTGTTGAGCCGCTGAACCTGCCCGATGAGGTCACACGATTCCTTGAGATCAGATTTGCGCCAATAGAGATCGAACCTGAAGTGCAGCGCCGGATATACCTAACATTTCCAATAGAGATCGGGGTTTTCCTCAAAAAAGGTGATGCGTACCGGTGTATAGACATCTTCTCCCGGATGCCGCAGAAGTATTCACTCTATGGTCCGACTGACACCGGTGTTATAACACGATATCACTTTAGTTCAATTCATACCAACATACCGGAACTGGATCCCTGTTTTGAAGGAGTAATTGAGCTTGATATTATGAATACCACAAAAAAATGGGTTGAAATCTCCCGCGTCGTCTTTGAGAATTATGGAATGAAGATCTATTATGATCAGGACCTGGTATCAATGAGTGCGGGTATGAAAATCATCAAAACGCATATCGCGCATACCGCTTTTCTTGAACAGCCTATCCGGTCAGGGATGCAGAAATCGATCGAAATCTACTATTCACGATTGATACCCGGCACTGAGAAACTGATCTACTATACAATGGATGCGGGGTTGATCTAAATTGTACACTTTGATCGTGGATCTTCTAACAAATCTTGATAGTTTTCTTAATAGACCATTTATTAGCCAGATAACCTTTTTTGATCTCTTTTCCGTAGGAATCATCCTCATAATTGCAATTGTGGCACCCACCCTTATACAAAAATATATCAAACGCGGCCTTGGAGACAAACTCGATCACTCCAATGTCGAACTTGCATCAACCCTTATCAGGTACCTCATCTATATCTTCGCGTTCCTGCTCATCCTCCCGTTTCTTCATCTCGACCTCTCCGGACTGTTTGTTGCAGGAGGTATCATTGCACTGGCACTTGCGTTTGCCGCTCAGAATATCGTTTCAAATTTTATCTCCGGGATATTTCTGATGATCGAGCGGCCGATCAAGACTGGTGACACTGTTATAATCGGTTCGACCTGGGCGACGGTCCAGACTATCCAGATGATGTCAACGATAGTCCGTGGTTTTGATGGTATCTATATCAGGATCCCAAATTCAAAGCTTTTTACAAGCGAGATCACAAACCTTGTCATCAATCCGGCCAGGCGGTTTGAATATACTATTGGAATCCGGTATAAGGATGATGCAGGAAAAGCAATCGCGATTATCAGGGAGTTAATTGATAAGCAACCATATGCATTAAAGAGCCCGGGGCCGTCGGTTTATGTTGATAAACTTGATGATTCGAGTGTAAATCTTATGGTCAGGGTGTGGGCGCCATCACTCTTCTGGTGGGGGCTCCGTACAGAACTACTCTGGAAGATCAAAGTAGAGCTTGAGAAAAACGGCATCCAGATTCCATTCCCGCAACGGGAACTCTGGTTTAATAATATCTTAAAAACTGATATGAAAACAGTCAAGGCCCCTCCGATAAAAGATATTCCCTATCAGGAGATTGAACCACAATCAAAGATTGGCAAACCCAAACCTGGTGAAACCCATGACTGGTAAAGAAGCAATTCTTGCCCTGAAAAAGGCAGTAGGCGAACCCAATCTCGATGCCAGAAGATCGGCGGAAGAGGCGCTGGCAGCACATGGCCCCCCGGCAATACAAGAGATAGTCAAGGCATTGAGGGAGGCGAATGCAACGATGCGGTGGTACCTGGCACGTGCCATCACACGGATGGGTGCTGCGGCGATCCCGATGATTATCGATGCAATTCGGTCTGTAGATGATCCCGAGGTGCGGCGCTACCTGGCTGCTTCACTTGGAGAAATCGGCGAGGAAGCAATCCCTGATCTCATCCCTCTTCTGGCAGATGAAAATGTTTTCGTCCGGGGAGCAGTGGCCATGGCCCTCTGCAGGATCGGAGATCCCGCCATTCCTGCGCTGAATGAGGCAGCTGAGGGAGATGATCTGTTTCTCAGGACATGTGCGGAACTTGTCCTCTTCAGGATGGGAGAAGAGGGAATAAAGACACTATTTCCCAAACACGAGGAGTAGCGATCCATGACTCTTCCTGCAATGTCGGGCTCCATGGAGTCCTATCTTGGCAGCATTAATGCATTGCTTGAGGACGCACTCACGATTTCACGTGAGGCCAGGTCACGTGGCATCGATCCCGTGATCACCCCGGAAATTCCAATTGCAAATGATCTTGCAGATCGTGTGGAGGCGCTCCTTGATATCCCCGGTGTTGCGGCGCGGATCAGGGAACTTGAATCTGTGATGTCCCGTGAGGAGGTGGCTCTCAGGATCGGGGATGATTTTATCGCGCGGAAATTTGGTGAAACAACACGCGAGGAGGTGGTCGATCATGCGATCCGCTGTTCAATGGCACTTCTGACCGAGGGTGTCGTCGCGGCACCCACCGAGGGGATAGGGAAAGTCACCTTTGGCAGAAACGATGATGGATCCGAATACCTCAGGATCTACTATGCCGGCCCGATTCGATCTGCCGGAGGAACCGCACAGGCCCTCTCGGTTTTAGTCGGTGATTACGTCCGCAGGGCTCTCGGGGTGAACCGGTATATTCCCCATCAGGAAGAGATTGAGCGCTATATCGAGGAGATACGGCAATACAATAATATACTCAGCCTTCAGTATGCCCCAACAAACGAGGAGCTCAGACTGATCATTGAAAATTGCCCGGTCTGTATTGATGGTGAGCCAACTGAGAAAGAAGAGGTGTCGGGATATCGCAACCTCAAACGGGTGGAGACAAATGCCATACGGGGTGGTATGGCCCTGGTCATTGCAGAAGGCCTTGCCCTGAAGGCTCCAAAGGTTCAGAAGAACGTCAGAAAGATGAAGATGGATGGATGGGATTGGCTAGAAACTCTTGTTGCCTCCTCCTCTTCATCGGGTGAAGAAGAGGAGAATGGCATCTATCCACAAGACAAATATCTCAAAGATGCTATTGCCGGACGCCCGGTATTTGCATATCCGATGCGGAAAGGTGGTTTTCGACTTCGGCTTGGAAGGGCAAGAAATTCAGGGCTTGCCGCTGCAGGTCTGAATCCTGCAACCATGTATATCCTGGGTGAATATCTGGCCCCGGGCACCCAGATGAAGATTGAACGGCCGGGAAAAGCCGCCGGTGTTGTGCCGGTCGATTCGATCGAAGGGCCAACTGTCCTTCTCACTAGCGGCGAAGTCCGCAGGATTGATTCAGGGGAAGAAGCCATCTCTCTTGGGCAGGACATTCAGGCAATTCTGGATGTTGGCGAGATTTTGATCGGTTTTGGGGAGTTTCTTGAAAACGATCATCTGCTTGTTCCTCCTGCCTATTGTGAAGAATGGTGGCTTCAGGAAGGTGGTCCACGGCATCCAGAAAATGAGATGGAGGCTATCAGCTATGCTCTTGAAGGTGCGTATCTTCATCCAGACTATACATGGTACTATGACGATCTCAGTTGCCAGGAGTTCTGCCGCCTTGCTGAGGGCATCTGTTCAGGCGGCAGGATGGAAAACGGGGTGCTCCGGATCAGAGGTGATCCTGACATAAAAAAACTTCTTGAGGAGATTCTGGTTCCCCATACGATGGAAGATGATGAGATCGTTATATCGACATGCTACTCTCTCCTGGCGTGCCTGGGCCTCTCATTGGATCTCGGACGCAGGGACGAATGGAAGACTCTTGAAGACACCGGCACCGGGCTTGATGCGGCCCGTCACCTGAGTGGATTTCTGATACGTTCAAAACCCGGTACCCGCATTGGAGCAAGAATGGGCAGGCCTGGAAAATCAGCTCCAAGAAAGATGAAATCTGCACCCCATGCCCTCTTCCCGATCGGAAATGATGGCGGGGTGCGCAGATCGTTTCAGGGAGCGGGTGCGAAGCGGAGACAGGAGACAATGGAGAATGGGGACTACCTGATCAACATTGAGACTGAAGGCAATATACGAATTGAGACAGGTGAGCGTCGGTGTGTACAATGTGGTAACCGGACGTTCTGGAATCAATGCTCCTGTGGAGGCCATAGCGACCCTGTCTTCCGGTGTGTCCACTGTGGAAAAGAGATCACAGGCGGCAGGTGTCCCCGGTGCGATGCCCCTGCTGCCTGCAGACAGGAGGTAGAGGTGAACATTCGGAAGTTGTATGAATCTGCACTAACACATCTTGGAATGCAGGCATCTGATCTCAAACTGCTGAAAGGGGTGAAGGGACTCATCTCACGGGAGCGTGCGGTAGAGCCAATTGAAAAAGGAATGCTCAGGGCTGTTTGGGATCTCTATGTTTTTAAGGACGGGACCGTCAGGTACGACATGATTGATCTTCCCCTCACGCATTTCCGGCCGGCTGAGATCGGGGTTCATCCGGAACGCCTCCGGGAACTTGGCTATCATGTTGATATTGAGGGTTTTGAACTGAGAACTTCGGATCAGATCTGTGAACTCAAGCCCCAGGATATCCTGGTCTCAAGGGACTGTGGCGAATATCTTGTTCGCGTGGCAGGGTTTGTGGATGATCTCCTTGAGAAGGTCTATGGTCTTCCACGATACTATCATGCAGAGAATCCAGGTGACCTTGTGGGCCATCTCATTGTCGGTCTCGCTCCGCATACCAGTGCAGGAGTCCTTGCCCGTTTAATCGGATATTCCGAGGCGCCTGTCGGGTATGCCCATCCTTTCTTCCATGCGGCAAAACGGCGGAACTGTTTCCATGGTGATACGCTCATCGAAGTGTATGGAGAAAAAGGCTGGAAATGCCTTCCGATTCGGGATTTTGTGCTTCAGAATTTTGATATCTCGCATCCTGGCTCAGATCGCCTGGGAACCTTTTATTCAGATCCTGCATATCCGTATTCCCTTGTTGCAATCGATACAAACGGCATGCAGAAGATGCGAAAAATCACCTCAGTTTCGGTACACCGTGCCCCGGATCATCTCCTCCTCTTTGAAACCGAACGTGGAAAAACACTTGCAGTCACCTCTGATCATGCAATGGTCGTCTGGGATGTTGCGTATCTCCGAAAGATCCGGGCAGTTGAAGTGAAGCCGGGCGATCGGGTGCCGGTGACGGAAGGAGGGGTGGTGATTTCAGATACGATTAAAAGTGTTGAACCGGTTCCCTGCCTGGATGATCGTGTCTACTGCGTCACCGTTGCAGAAGATCATACCCTCCATGCAAACGGGATCTTCTGCGGCCAGTGTGATGGAGATGAAGACTGTGTAATGCTTCTTTTGGATGCCCTGATTAATTTTTCACGATCGTTTCTTCCCGAGACCCGGGGTGGGTCAATGGATGCTCCGCTCGTCCTCACAAGCAGAATTGATCCTGCTGAAGTGGATAAAGAGACTCTGAACCTCGATGTAGTAGAGAGCTACCCGCTCTCTGTCTATGAGGCATGCTGCGCCTATGCCCCGCCAAAAGATCTTGAAACAGTGGTGGATCATGTGGAGCTCCGGATTGGCACTCCCGGCCAGTATGAAGGGTTCTCGTTCACCCATGATACAGGCGACATCTCTGCTGGCCCTCTCAATACAATGTATACCAGGCTTCATTCTATGGTCGATAAGCTTGATGCTGAACTTGTTCTTGCACGGAAGATTCGTGCCGTGGATGAAGATGATCTTGCAGAGCGTGTGCTGACGACCCATTTCATCAGGGACATGATCGGGAACTTAAATGCTTTTTCAAAACAGGGGTTCCGGTGCCCCCGGTGCGGCTCGAAATACAGGAGGATGCCGCTTGCCGGAAAATGCCGGTGCGGCGGAAAGATCATCGCGACTGTTTCAGAGGGTTCGGTGAAGAAGTACCTGGCAGCCTCTCTTGCGATCTGTGAGCAGTTTGCCATCTCAGAATATACAAAACAGCGGATAGCGGTGATCGACGCTGCGATCAACGCAACATTTGGGGAAGAACAGAAGCTCCAGATGGGGCTGGCTGATTTTATGTAGAACAAGGAATGTTTTTTGCATTTGAGCGCGAATGTACTTCCTTCAAGAGCGAGTGTTACCGAGAGGCCAAAGGTGATCGACTCAAGATCGATTCCCGTAGGGGTTCGCAGGTTCGACTCCTGCCACTCGCATCGTTATTTTTATTAGATTATAACTGAACTCTACAATGTCAAGTTTCAAAAAGATTCCGCCAAGATTAAATATCAAGATCTCTATATAATGAATGAAATTATATTTTTTGTGTTAATGGCACAACAAACCCGGAAGTAGAATCGCTCGCTGAACACATAGTTTCACATATACCCCTCCTAAAATCTTTCTTTGAACAAACTCAACTCAAAAATTGCTTTGCGATGAAAACTCACAACAAGTGGAAAACAGCACTCGATTATGTGGTGGGTCTTGTAACAGCGCCCTCACAACGGACATTGACCTTAATTGCCACACATTGCAGCTCAATGAACAATCAGGCATTCAGTCACTTCCCTGCTCAATCCCCATGGGATCACCGAAAACTCACAGACTGGATCATGGACCAGGGATGGCGGACCATCGGAAACAATGGAGCCCTGGTGATCGATGAATGTGGGAATCCAAAAGCAGGAAAACACTCCGTTGCTGTCTCTCGTCAATATTGTGGGAATATTGGCAAACTCGAAAACAGTCAGGTCGGCGTGTTTATGGCCTATGTAAAAGGTGACCGTCGATTGTTGCTGAACTATCGACTGTATATACCAGCCTATTGGATTGATGATCCCGATCGATGTGATGCCGCAGGAATACCCAAAGAACACCAGGTGTTCAAGACCAAATCCGAGCTTGTGTCAATGGCGGTGTAGAAATGCACAATTGTGGCGGTCTAAAAGTCCTCACCTGCTAACCTCTCTGTACCAACAGAGGGGGACCAGCAATGGTGATCGCAGATGAGGGATTTTTTATGATCCGTGACCTTCACAACAAGGGATACAACGACAGCGAGATATCACGCATGACCGGTTTAAATCGTCGAACCGTGCAAAAGTATATTGAAGCTGATGAATTGCCATAGAACCAAAAGCGCACTGGAAAACCCAGTAAGCTTGATTCGTATAAAGACTACATCAAAGATTAATCACCGCATATCCCTTCACAGCAAGGAGGATCTATCGGGAGATTCAGGAGAAGGGGTATACTGGCGGGTACACCATCCTCAAAGACTACATCAGAACCATCCGTCCTCAGTATATAATGCCAGTCATCCTCCGTTTCGAAACACCACCTGGCAAACAAATGCAGGTAGACTGGGGCGAATGCGGGAGCCATGAGATAGACGGCAGAAAGAGAAAGATCTACGCCTTCAGTGCCGTCCTCGGGTACTCACGAATGCGCTACATGGAGTTCACCCTTTCAACAGATGTATACACACTGATCCAGTGCCACAAGAACGCATTTGACTACTTTGGCGGGATTCCTGATGAAATCCTCTACGACAACATCAAGACGGTCATCATCAAACGAGCCATCCGGGCCAAGGATCATACTTGGAACGCAAAGTTTGAGGATTTCTTCACCCACTACGGTTTTATCCTGCGCGTCTGTAAACCCTATAACCCTCAGACAAAAGGAAAAGTCGAGAACTCCATCAAATTCATGAAGAAAGACTTTCTCCTTGGCAACAGGTTCACCTCCTACCCAGACATGAACCAGAAGCTCCTCAAATGGTGTAACCGGGTGAATGGGGAGACCCATGGCTCCACCCATGAGATCCCCTATGACCGATTGAAAGAAGAGATTCTTACCCCTCTGGGTTTGATCAAGCCGTATATCATTCGCAGTGAGGAAACACGGAAGATCCTAAGAGATGCCTACTTCTTGTATAAACGGGACTCTGTACTCGGTTCCATACCAGTATGCGTGTTTTCGCCGGTCTCGTCATGGCCTGCGAAAAGTTTGGCCTTCCAGGGGAAACGATCATCACCGAACATCAGCAGAAGACGATTGAAGTGGACGAATTGAGAATTGAGGTAGTTCCGGTGACTTCGTTTCTGGTGGGTTTTGGGTGATACCATGGTTTAAAAATCCCGATACGATCTCTTCCGGGATTCTACTTCAAGGACGTGAATAATTAATATATCATCATGAATCGATAGAAGAGCCCGTATATCACGTCTGATTCTGAGAGAGTACACCGGATGCTGTGGATTTGATGCCTTTAATTTCTTGATTGAGAGATATGGAGCCCCCCGGATCTCATGGATTTTTCGAACAATGAACTGGGATGTTTCTTTCGGTAGCTTTTCAAGATCCCGATCAGCACGGGGTGTATATCTGATAGTGTAGGAGCTCACAAGGCTCACGTAACTCCGTACTTCTTCATGATCTCTTCTTCAGAGATGAACATCCCTGCTTTGATCTCTTCAAGAGCTTCTTCGAGCCCTTTGATTGCCTCTTCCCCCAGTGGCTCGTCATCAATGGCGAGTTTTAGCAGGCGTTCGATAACATCATTATATGATTCTTTTGGATGTTTTTTCAGTGAATTCAGCTGAACCTTCAGGTCATTCCGGATGTATATGGACGTGGCTGCCAGCATAGTAATATTACTATGCACCTATAGGTGATAAGTGTAGTGTTTCTGATCATTTCTTTGTGTATTGCTCTTTCACTCCCTCTACTGCACTCCATTCCAGAGATCGTATCACCCCTCCCCGAAGAGGCATGGATACAGCATCTCTCAGGTGGCCCGGCAAAGTGAAAGAGCGTTTTAAAGAGCAGTTCAAAAACGGCTGGATTTTCGATGTAATTACCGATAAATGAGACAGTTGCGACAGTTCTCCTCTCACTATCCCTTTCCTCTCGTTTAAAAAATGGTCTTCAATCATATCACCTGTGATTCTGTTCCAATCAAGGAATCAGGAGCATCTTTTTATGCCTGGATCATATCCCATGTCTCCTGACCCTGTTCATATAACCATTATCATGGAGTGTGAAAGTGATTGCATCTGGCGGATCTGATTTGTCATGCAGGTACAATTAATAAGAAATAGTCACATCTCCAATTTTGTACAACGGCAGGCTCTTTCAGTACCTTCCTAGAGACTTTCAGGAACGGCAGCCGTAACCATACATGCGAGGTTTATGCATGAAGAAAGGTTTTGCAGCAGATATTGAAGCAGATACTGTATCAAACAGTGATTTCCGCAGAGTCCTCTATACAGGACAGTTCAGCCAGCTCGTGCTGATGAGCTTAAAGCCCGGTGAGGAGATCGGTGCAGAGGTGCATGATGATATCGACCAGTTCTTCCGCTTTGAACAGGGTGAAGGAAAAGTGGTGATTGATGGGGTCGAACACACCGTTACAGATGGCAGCGCGGTGATTGTGCCAGCCGGGGCACATCATAACGTGGTGAACACTTCTACAACTGCTGACCTCAGATTATACACAATCTATTCCCCCCCAGAGCACAATGATAAGGTCGTCCATAAGACAAAGGCGGACGCAGAGGCAGACGACGAGCATTTCGACGGGAAGACTACTGAGTAGGCCTTCCCGGATGTGCCCACTTTTTTTCTAACCCGATAAAACACGAACGAACCCACAATCTATACTCCTGTCTGGTGTAGCGGTAATAGCAGGGGATCTGATGGTTGCTTTTTATTTAATCTCGATTCTCTCACCGGTCACCATGTAGTGGATCTTTTCTGCAGCCTTGCATGCATGGTCAGCACAGCGTTCAAGGTACCGGTCGATGAGGAGATATGTTGCACAGAAGGGTATGGTGGCGGGATCATCTTCCATGATCCTGATACAATCTTCGTAGATGCTATATCGCATCTGATCGATGACATCGTCGCGGTCAGAGAACCCGTCGAGGAGATTGATATCTTGCGTCTGGAAGGCACGCAGGGCATCTTCGAGCATCGATATGGCCCGGGATGCCATCTCAGGGAGCCTGACCATTCCGCTGATATGCTTTCCTTCCGGAAGTTTATACGTGGAATGACAGATGTCTTTTCCATAGCGGCCGATCCGTTCTGCTGATGAGATAAGGTTCATGCAGCATGCGATTGTCCGAAGATCGGATGCAACCGGCTGGTGGAGTGCGATCAGTTTCAGCCCCTCTTCTTCAAGCTGCTCCCTCCGTAGCCTGAGATATACTTTTCTTGGGACAAGAATTTCCTGGTGCATCATAGGACCACCTTCCTGGATGGTATCCTTGATACAATGGACTTCCATCCCGCCTGCAATCTCGCATGCAAGATCCCGGTCAATCGAGGAAAACGCATCAAATGCATCACGAAGCATGCAGATGGTAAAGAAGCTGTAATTCTCAACTGATTTCCGGTATGCTTCGATCTGTGCATGGTAGCGATCCTTCATTGGCATCATCCAAACCTCCCTGTGATATAGTTCTCTGTCAGCTCCTGCTTTGGCCGTTCAAAAATGAACGGTGTTGTATCAAACTCAATTAACTTACCCATATACATAAATCCTGTGTAGTCAGAGACCCGTGCTGCCTGCTGCATGTTGTGGGTTACAATGACGACTGTATACTCTTCTTTAAGTTGAGCGATCAGGTTCTCTATCTTTGCTGTTGCAATCGGGTCAAGTGCAGAGCATGGTTCATCCATCAAAATGATGTCAGGCCCGACTGAAAGGCTGCGTGCGATGCAGAGGCGCTGCTGCTGCCCTCCGGAGAGGCTGCGTGCAGCCTCATGGAGACGGTCCTGTACCTCTTCCCAGAGTGCAGCACCCTTTAAGCTCTCTTCTGCTATCGCATCCAGTTTCTTTCGATCCCGGATACCATGTACACGTGGCCCATATACGACATTTTCATAGATGGACTTTGGAAACGGGTTTGGCTGCTGGAAGACCATCCCGATGCGTTTTCTCAGTTCGACGACATCTGTTGTGCGATTATTGATCTCCTGACCATAATAGAGAATAGAACCGTTTATCCGGCAATCAGGTATGAGATCGTTCATCCTATTGAAACACCGGAGCAGGGTTGATTTTCCACAACCGGAAGGACCGATTAAAGCCGTTACGGAATTTTTTGGGATCTTGATATCCACTTCGATTAGTGCGGGTGTCTCACCATAGTATAGATCGAGTTTTCGTGTTTCCAGGGCGTATTTCATCATATTCACCACCTGATGGTCTTTCTGGCATGTCGCCGTATCAGTATCGCAACTGCATAAATGGCGGTTACCAGTGCAAGCAGGACAAGGGCTGTTCCATATTGCTGGATTTCTGCATCCGGGACATTTGTTGACAGTACATAGAGATGATAAGGGAGTGCCATCACCGGATCTGAGAGTGAGGTTGGAAGATCTCTTTTCATAAAGACAACTGCGGTGAAGAGAAGCGGTGCGGTTTCACCAGCTGCCCGGCCGATTCCGAGTATTGTTCCAGTGAGAATGCCGGGAAGAGCCGCAGGCAGGACAATACGCGATATCGTATGCCACCGGGTTGCACCAAGGGCGAGACTACCATGTCTGAGTGTGTCAGGAACGCTTTTGAGAGCCTCTTCGCTTGTTCTGACGATTGTGGGGAGGATCATGAGTGCGAGTGTTATTTGACCGGCAATGAGCGACACTCCAAGGCCCACGAAGAGGACGAGAAAGGCAAAACCAAAGAGGCCAAACACTATCGAAGGAGTGCCATTTAAGAGGTCGTTCCCTGCCCGGATAATACGGGTGATCCGCCCTTCAATTGTATATTCATTCAGGTAAAGTGCAGCACCAACACCAATTGGAAGTGCAATAGCGATTGCGCCTGCAACAAGCCAGACGGTGCCCACAATCGCGGGGAAGATACCGCCATCACGTCCAAGATTCCGTGGGCTCTCGGTCAAAAACTCCCAGGTAATTGCAGGCAGGCCGTTTGAGACGATATCGAAGATGATAATTGCGAGCGTGAAGAGAACACCTGCCGTTGCCAGAGTGACACCGGCAAATGCCATCTTCTCCTGTATCTGTCGTGAGAAGAATTGTTTCACAGCAAAAATCAGGCCAAGGAGAATGGCGGGGGCGGCCATGCCGGTGATGCCCGAGATCTGGTATGCGATCCAGAAGATTACACCAGGGGCTACGACCAGCATTACCTGTTTAAGACGTGTTTTTGTTGCATTGGAGAGGAGTGGCTCTCCGTTTGCCCCTATCTGGCCTTCCCGGATGTTCCTGAGGATGAACGATGCAGAGAGGTTTATTATAAGCGCTATAATGAGGAGGACGAGTGCGACTCCAAAGAGGGCATGGTAATGGGTGCTTCCGATGGAAACCTCCCCCATCTCGATACCAAGGGTTGCAGTTAGAGTCCTGACCGGGGAGAGGATATTCCAGAGAGGATCAGGCACCACTGCAGCGTTTCCTGTGACCATCATGACCGCCATCGTTTCTCCGATTGCTCTTCCAAGCCCAAGGATGATGGCGGCAGTGATCCCGGAGAGGGCAGCTGGCAGCGTAACACCGGTGATCGTCTGCCATCTTGTTGCCCCGAGTGCAAGCGATGCAGACCTGAATTCATCCGGGACACTGCTGATTGCATCTTCAGAAACGCTCACGATTGTTGGGAGTGCCATGATACCAAGGAGTATCGATCCTGCAAGCCAGGTGGCGCCAGATGGAAGATCAAACGAGGTGCGCAGCCAGGTTGTCAGGACGATGAGGCCAAAGAACCCATAAACGATAGAAGGAATCCCTGCCAGAAGCTCTATGGCAGGCTTCACCACCTCCCGAAACTGTGGTGGTGCAACCTCTGCAATGAAGATGGCTGTTCCAATCCCAAAGGGAATAGCAATCGCCATTGCCCCGAGGGTAACCAGAAGTGTCCCGGCAATCAGCGTCAGGATACCGTATTGAGGTGTTATACTCGCCGGGTTCCAGATATCATGGAAGATAAAATCCCAAATCCCGATCTCAAGGATTGCGGGCAGGGCTTCCCTGACAAGAAAGCCTAGAATGAGAATGATGGCAACCGTGGCAAAAAGCGCGGTTCCAAGCCAGAAAATGCCGATAAGAGTCTCTTTCTTCTGCCGCGTGATGCTACTTTTGGATACATCCAGTACCCTGTGCATCTCCGGTTGACTGCCGGTTTCTTTCATAAAAAGGAGGTGTGCCTAGCGTATCGGCACAAACCCTTCCCGGGCAACGATAGCCTGCCCGTCATCGCTCAACAGGAAGTGCAGGTAATCTTTTACAAGTCCTGATGCCTCGCCACGCGTATACATATAGAGGCTGCGGGCAATGGGATATGTTCCATCTGCCACGTTTGATACAGTGGGTGCAACAGATCTGTCATCGATCCAGATGTTTATGCCCCTGACTGTATCATCGACATAGCCAAGGCCAACGTATCCGATTGCATCGGGAGTCTGTTGTATGGTACGCCGAATTGCTCCATTTGAATTGAGCTCCTGCTGGGTCCTGACGAATTCTTCTTTGTTCATTACTTCTTCATAGAAGAATTCACGTGTCCCGGAAGCACTGTCTCGTCCGACAACCACAATCTGCCGGTCGTTTCCATCTATTTCCCTCCAGTTTGTAATTTCGCCTTTATAGATTGCTTTTATCTGATCAAGGGTAAGGGAGCTCACAGGGTTTTCAGGGTTGACAATGACTCCGATACCATCATATGCAATCACGTGCTCGACAAGGTCTGGATACTGTTCAATCTCGGTCTGTCTGATATCCCGCGATGACATTCCGATATCAGCGGTGCCTTCTCCAACAGCCCTGATACCAACACCAGATCCACCGCCGGAGACAAGAATCTCATCAGTTTGGTGGATATCCATATAGAGTTCTGCTACTGCCTGTGCAATAGGCAGGTTTGTTGTCGATCCGCTGACAGAAATTATTCGTGTATCTGCCACATCCTTGTCGCCCACACAACCGCTGAAAAGAGCCGCGGCGACCAGGAGCATCGCCATTCCGGTGAGAAGTGACCGGACTGATCTGGTTCTGACTGAATGAGTCATCACTACCATAGTTGTCCGGAATTAATATAGAATTATTCATTATAGAATATAGATCTATCGATAAATATAGAGATACCTAATTCTTCTTCCCAAACTATATCTTCCCTCAAAACGTAACTCTCTACTGTCACTATAGTTCTTTCTAAACATTTGAGGAATGTATGGATATCCGGAAGATTCAGGTAACAGGCGGGGCATCATATGTCCTCTCACTTCCCAAGAGCTGGGCGGTACAGCATAACATACAAAAAAATGATCCGATCGGGATCATTACCCAGCCGGATGGAACCCTCCTGATCACAGCTGATATTAAAGGACAATCGCGTATGCGTGAAAAGGAGTTGTATCAGAAGGACTTTACTGATCCTGAATGTCTCTTCCGCTGTCTCATCAGCGCGTATATCACCGGGTTTACGAGCATCCGCATAATCTCTAAAACCCGAATCATGCCTGAAATCCGTCAGAAAGTCAGGCAGTATACGCAGATGGCGATTGGCCAGGAAGTTAGCGAGGAAACGGATTATTCGATTGTTCTGAAGGATATTTTGAACCCCGTCGAGATGCCGCTTGAGAATACGATCAGGCGGATGTATACTATCGTCAAATCGATGCACGAGGATACTATCACCGCGCTTGAGGAAGGGGATGCCGCACTCTGTGAAGATGTCATCTCCCGTGACAATGATATCGATCGTCTCCACTGGCTGATCAGCAGGCAGTATCACCTGATCTCCCATAATCCGACGATATCACGGAGGATGAATATCACGATCGGCACGGCGATGACCTTCTTTCAGATCTCCCGGACAATTGAACGAATTGCAGATCATGCCGTCACTATATCCACAAACGTGCTGGCCCTCTTTGATTCATATAATCGTCCAGCTGACGATTACAAAGCCGGATTCGGCGATGGATCAAAAACACATTCAGGCACGGGATCGGTGAAGAAGACTAATCTGAGTACTGAGTTCATCCAGATGATACGGGATGCAGATGAGGCGGCACTCTCAATCTTTCGGCAGAGTATGCGCTCCTTTTACGATCGAAACATACATGACGCTCATGCCAGCATCGAATCAGTCAGAAATATCACAAAACGCTATATGGAATTAAAGACTGAATGCACACAACTAAGCAGCCCTGATAGCATCTACTGCGGGTATATTGCATCCAGTATTGCCCGGATTGGCGAGTATTCAAGCGATATCTCCGAGATTGTGATTAATCACTGCATCGGGGAAGAGGACGGTTAACTGGCTTTAGGAAGAGGAGCTG
Organism: Methanocalculus sp. MSAO_Arc2; assembly: GCA_003838065.1. Taxonomy (GTDB): domain Archaea; phylum Halobacteriota; class Methanomicrobia; order Methanomicrobiales; family Methanocorpusculaceae; genus Methanocalculus. The sequence continues at coordinate 1,374 of QZAC01000059.1, read as the reverse complement.
TATGGGTTACTGGTTTGAAATAGAGAGCATGGTGAATCTATGGGAGACCGAGTCAGCTAATTACTCACGTAACTACATCCCCCTGCCTGTAAAGATTGTAATCTGATGTCCGTTACAGGCGATCGGTGACCAGATAGCTCTGACCCTTCATCTATTATTCAGGATCTCTGATCTCGGAGTCGTTGATCCAATAATCTATGATCTGAAGTTTTCAGGTCTGGAACCGATTATTTTTCTGCCAGGCTCTTCACTACATCGTCTGGCAGCTTGCGTGCCAGGTCAAGTTTTGTCGGGCATTTCCCCATCGGAATTCCGCGCTGCTTCAACTCATTTTTGAGATCCTTTGCTTTGATCTTCTTTACCAGTGTTTCAAGCTCTTTTTCATCCATACTAATCAATACAAGGTCTGAGCAACAGGATATAATAACACTATGTCCTGTCGCAGTCGTGTTGTTCATCAGATTTCTACAACTGCATCCAGCATCCGGCGGTCAAAACAGAATTCAGCAATGTGTTTCAACGATCCCCGGGACACAAGGAATGGGCATCCTGCCTTTTGAATTTCGAAACCGGGGGCCGGGCACGAGGGTTTAAATCCCCTGAATGCAACTCACATCTGATGAAGGAGATCCTGCGCCAGTTTAGTCACCTGGCTTTCGGTGTTGCTGCTGCGGCTGCCATTCTCATTCTTGACCGGCAACTTTCCCTCTATCTCTTCTCACTCGTTCTCTTTGTTGGTTTTGTTATTCTTGATATATTCTCGCGCGGGTACTCTCCTCCTGTTCTTGGTACGATCATGAAATGGGTTGAAAGGAGCGGGGATATACCGGCGAAGGGTGCTCTGGCATATGTAGTAAGTATTGTCATATGCCTTGTCTTTTTTCCAACAGTATTTGTTGCCGTTGCCGTCCTTGCCCTTGGAGTATATGACAGCGTCTCCACCGTCATTGGAGTGCGCTATGGAAGAAACCGGATCTATAAAAACAAAACACTGGAAGGAACGGGAGTGGCAATAATAGTAACAACGCTTGTGCTCCTGTTGTTGATTGTGCCTCTTTTTGCGGTCATCATCACAGCAGCAACCGCAGTAATCGAACTCTTTTCACCAATCGATGACAATCTGTCAATACCGATTGTCCTCTGTTTGCTGCTTGTGGTTCTTGTCTGAAAAAATCCTGTCTGAAAAAAGATCGGATCCTATAATGCTGGTGATTCTGGCACAGGCCAATAGTATGTATCTTTGAGATTAACTGATAGAGGAGTGAGTATATCGTTTGGGCTTTTTGTGTCCTTGTTCAATCGACTAATATCGCCATTATCCCCGATATTTGGAAACTTCTGACACATCCGGGTGAGGATGTTCAGGTGAGGATG
>QZAC01000004.1 GCA_003838065.1 Methanocalculus sp. MSAO_Arc2 | reverse complement strand
TACCGGTTTACCTATTCGATCAACCATTAAATGAAACTCAAAAAATACGTGTCACCGGGCCATTTACAGTTGAGACTGTTCCTGCTCCAACTGTCAAGCCAATTTCAATTCACAGCTCAGCAATTCTTTCGGCTGATGATTCTGTTGCAAGAACCGGTGAATCTGTCAGACAGGATGAGTGGCGAACTGAACTTCAGAGTAATGGAATCCGGGGAAAGAACGGGCAGAGAATTACTTTTTCATATCTAGAACCCCTCGGTGGAACACGCTGGCTTCATGCCCGAGGGGAAACCAAAGAGGATAAGCCGAAACACGTTGCAATCTCATTTGGACCAGAACACGCCGCTCTCAACTCAAAACAGGTTGAAATGGCTTTAACAGAGGCACAACGCCTTGTACCTCGACCCCAGATACTTGCCTTTGCTTCATTTCACTTTGATTCGGCGGCATCTAAAGCTATTGATGAAACCATTTGGCCTGGAGTCGCCCTTATCAAGGCACAGATGAATATGGACCTCCAGACAGATGACCTGAAGAAGAAACGGTCTAGTAATGAAAGCTTCTGGTTAATCGGACAACCTGATATCAGTATAAAAAATGCTGGAGAGGGTAAGATTGAGGTCACTGTAAATGGATTTGATTACTACGATACGCGAACTGGTAATGTTGATGGGGGAGGACCGGAAAAAATTGCAATGTGGATGCTTGATACAGATTATGATGGTCGGAGTCTTTATCCACGTCAGGTGTTCTTCCCGATGGCGGGGAAAACTGAGGGGTGGGCAAAGCTGGCGAGAAATCTCAAGGCCGAAATTGATGAAGAGAAAATCGAGGCATTCAGGGGGACAACATCACTCCCCTTCAAACCTGGCGATAATCGTCGAATTGCTGTTAAAATAGTAGATGACCGAGGTATTGAGAGTGTTATCGAACGTGATACAGATGTTGGGGGAGTATAATTAATGTCGCATTGCCCCGAGAATTCCAGAAACCTTCCCTTCAACGGGGATCGGCAGGCCATAGAGCACAAAACCATTCTTCCCGTACCGGTGCGTCGGAAACTCCAGTTCAACCGGGAG
>QZAC01000058.1 GCA_003838065.1 Methanocalculus sp. MSAO_Arc2 | reverse complement strand
GCAGGATCGCAATTGACGGGGTGGATATCAACGAGTTTGATCAGGTCAGCTATCTCCGGTCACTCGGATATATCGGCCAGGAGACCTTCATCTACAATGATTCAATCAAAGAGAATATCCGTTTTGGTCTCGACTGCACTGATGAAGAGATCATTGTAGCAGCGCAACGTGCGGATGCCCATGACTTCATCATGCGAACCGATCATGGCTATGACACCATCATCGGTGACCAGGGGATGAAGCTCTCGGGCGGGCAGCGGCAGCGGGTTGCGATTGCCCGGATCATCCTGCGGAATCCTGAGATCCTGCTGTTGGATGAGGCGACCAGTTCGCTTGACAATATATCTGAGAAGCGGATCATCGAGTCGGTGAAGCGGCTTTCTGAGAATATGACGGTGATTACGATCGCTCATCGGTTATCGACGATCCAGGATGCGCATGTCATCCATGTCCTGAAGGCAGGGAGGATTGTGGAGAGCGGGATTCACGAGGAGCTGTTGGAGCGGAAGGGGGAGTACTACCGGTTGTACCTGGGGCAGGAGCAGAAGGAGATATCCACCTGAGTGTATTCTCAGGTGGTGAACTGCGGTGCAATTCCCCCCCACCTCTTATCAAAGCACTTATCGCTTTTCTTTACCTATAATATATACGAGAGGTGCATTGTCAGCACATGGTATTCCCACAACATTCAGATACTACTGTCTGCGTCGTCGGCCTCGGGTATGTCGGGTACCCGCTCGCCTGTGCATTTGCCGGACAAATCCGGACAATCGGCTATGATGTCGATGCGAAGAAGATCGCCTTTATTAATGATACAACTGGCAACCGGATTGAGGCAACGACTGACCCGACCCGGATCCGGGAGGCGGATGTTGTGATCCTCGCGGTCCCGACTCCCGTCACAAAGGCAAAAGATCCCGATCTCTCCTATGTCGTATCTGCCGGGGAGACGGTGGGGAAGCAGATGAAGCCGGGGGCGATCATTGTCCTTGAATCAACCGTCTATCCGGGCCTCACCGAGGAGATCTTCGTCTCGGTGCTTGAGCGGGCATCAGGGCTGGTCTGCGGCCGCGACTTCTTCGTCGGGTATTCACCTGAGCGGATCAATCCTGGCGACGACGAGCATACCCTCGAGAAGATCACAAAGATCGTCGCCGGGATGGATGCGGCGACTGCAGAGACACTTGCCACCCTGTATGGTATGATCACCACCGTCCATATCGCACCCGACATCCGGACGGCGGAAGCGGCAAAGGTTATCGAGAATGTCCAGCGGGACCTGAATATCGCCCTGATGAACGAGCTTGCGATCATCTTCGGCAGGATGGGTATCGACACCCGGGCAGTCCTTGAGGCGGCTGCCACCAAGTGGAACTTCCACCGCTACCGGCCGGGCCTCG
>QZAC01000057.1 GCA_003838065.1 Methanocalculus sp. MSAO_Arc2 | reverse complement strand
TTGACAGGTTCCTGGATGCAAACTTCGGAAGAACGCCAAACTGGATAACAACTGATCAGCAGGTCTGGAACACACCAGAGCTCGCAGCTGCATTTGCCGGGGAGATCAAGGAGATCCTGGTTACCCTTGATCAGGCACATGCCGATCAGTTTGAGGCGAACTACCATGCATATATCAGGTCAATCGAGGCAGGGGATCTGAGTGCCGAAGAGAAGGAGAGGATCGGAGGCCAGGATGCCATTGTTATGGTCTGGCAGCGTGATGCGGCAGAATCCTGGCTCGGGCTGAATGTCGTCTCGATATTTGGACCGGAATTTTATATGCAGGGCCGGCATACCCCGGTGAAGGTGATCGATGATATCAATGCCAACCCTGAACGCTATCGCAATGTCCGCTACGTCATCGAGAACATGCAGTCGGGCGAGATGGCAAAAGGTATCGAAGAGGCGCTCCATGACCATGGAATCATGGCAGAACGGGTTATTTTCACCAATTTCCCCCGATCACTCCCTGGTGCCGACTCGATCCCTGGAATAATTGCACATAACAAGGCTTTGGTTGACACGGGTACAGAACCGGCAGCCCCAAAGCAGCCTGGTGCAGAAAGTACGCCCATGACGCTGATACCAGTCATCGGTGCACTATCCATCATCGCGTTGCATTTGAAGAGACGGAAATAGACTGAAATGAGACAGGAATAGTCTTCTATTTTCCAGCTCCATCCATCCACCAAAGAGAAGAGGGGGAGAGAATCCTTCTCACCCCTCCATGATCTTTCCGTCCGAGAGTGTGATCACCCGCTCACAATACTGCTGGTGCTCGTCTTCATGCGATATCATCAGCACCGTCTGGCGGCTCTCCCTGTTAATCTCTGCAATGAGATCGAGGATGATCGTAGAATTCTTTGTATCCAGGTTTCCACACGGCTCGTCTGCAAGAAGAATAGCCGGTTCATTGACGAGCCCGCGGGCAATGGCGACACGCTGCTGCTCCCCGCCGGAGAGCTCTTTTGGAAGATGCAGAGCCCTGTCCATAAGCCCCACCTGGTCGAGCATGTGGAGTGCCCGCTCTTCCATCTCGGAGTCAGATACACCACGTGCCATCAGCGGGAGAATCACGTTTTCATATGCGGTCAGCTCCGAGGAGAGGGCATAATCCTGGAAGACAAAACCAAGCCATTCAAGCCGGAAGAGCGTCTTCTCATAATCCGGGAGTTTGAGAACGTCAGTTCCCGATATCTCAATAGATCCGCTGGTCGGCGTATCAAGGAGGCCGATCATATGGAGAAGTGTCGATTTCCCGCTCCCCGACGCACCGGCGATACCGACAAACTCCCCTTTCTCAATCTCGAGGCTCACCCCGTTCAGGGCATGGACAGGCACCTCACCCATCTGGTAGATCTTATAGACATCAGATACCCGTATCATCCAATCAGCCCCTCATCGCATCAAGGGTATTCTCCCGGGTAATCCGCCAGGCAGGTATGAATCCGGCCAGTCCGGATGCTACAGCCAGCCAGGCGGCATTCTCGAGCATTGCCGACATTTCAAAAACCGGAACAATATCTCCGCGAGGAGTCTCAAGAGGATGTGCTGAGAAGTAGAAGAAGAGCATATTCACGATGATCATCCCCAGAATGGTGCCGAAGAGCCAGATGAAGAGCGCCTGTGTCACATAACTGCCGATGATGATCCGGTTTGCGATCCCGATCGCCTTCTGGATACCAATCTGCCGTCGGTTGTTGATGGTCTTGATCGTAAAGACGATTCCGATCACGACAATTGCAATGATCATGCTGACGACAATCGCAATGGTGTCGATGATTAAAAAAGTCTCCACCATATCTTCTACTTCAAGGCCCATCGCCTCTTCCCAGGTCTCCACCCGATCCTGTACACCAAAATCCATTAGCCGCATCTTCAATGTGAAAAGATCCTCACCGGGAAATGCCCTGACAAGCACCTCGGTGGCTTCGGTATTCTCGTAGCCCAGGACCTCATTCATCTCCTCCCATGAAACAAAGGCCATGTAATCTGCCTGGTAGGACTTGGTGGCAAATACCCCTTTCACCAGGTATTCCCTGGCCACCCCGTTTGCATACATCACTTCAATCGAATCACCCGCCCTGACACCGCCGAGTGAGTCAAAGAAATCCATGCCAGGATCCTCATGGCCCGCGACAAACATCCCGAGCACGATGCCGTCATCACCCGGGGAGAGGAAGTCGCTTCCCTCAATCATGTGTTCATGGATTTTCGTGACTTCCACTTCATCCCGGGGATTGATCGCCGTTATCGGGATACTCACCATCGATCCCTTGTGGCTCAGCGTCCCGCCGATCGAATACCGGACCGATGCCCGGGCAACACCCGGAACCCGGTTGACACGGTCAAGAAGTTCATCCACGTGAAAAAGTGTCCGCTCATCATGATCCGGCCTGATAACCACGTCAGAGGTGACATAATCGACCGTCTGGTCATAAAACATGTCAACAACCCCTCCTCCGATAAACCCGGAGAAGATGAGCATATTGGTGAAGACCATTGCGATGATGAGGATGTTGAGAAGTGTCCCGACCTTTCCCCCACGCTTAATGGCACGGGAAGCGAGGAAGAGCGAGACACGCGATCCATGGATCACCGGTCGATCACCCCTGCACCCGTCGCCTGTAGAGATAGTAACCTGCACCTGCAATCACAAGGATGATGACAACCGCAATGACAGCACCATCCATTCCCTTTGGCCGGACCACCAGGACCATTGGCTGGAGCAGTTCGTGATCTCCATAGTCATCCGAATACCGGGCAGTAACAGCGTATGGGATATCGCCGTCATTTTCTGCATTCAGGCGGAAAACTGCCGGTGCATCGTTTCCTGGCCTGATCGATCCGACAAAGGCTTCACGTGTGCCGGAGAGAGGGAGATCGATTTTTGCAGAGACCGAGTTTGCCCGCCCGGTGCCAGTATTCTCAAGGCGGATAATCAGGTCGAATGGCTCTCCTGCAGACACCGTGATCGGATCGGTCCTCACCTGGGAAACTGCAAGAGATGACGCTCCACGGACATCAACCGCACAGACAGCAGTCTCATGGCGAGCCGATCCATCTACACGGGTATAAGTGATCGCAACAGGCAGATCAAAGAGACCGGGCTCGATGTCTTTTCCCACCCTGAGCGATAGCGGGAGAACCAGGTCAGATCCGGGAGCAAGCACCGGGGCAGCAGATGACGCAGGCCCAACCGGAGAAATCATCAGATCTCCCATTGAGACCGAAACCAAAAGATCCTGTGCCGCACTTTCTCCGATATTAGTAATACTGAGTTCGGTCTCAAATGTCTCACCAGGTGCAACCATCGGCAGATCAGACTGGGATACCTGAATAGTTGGTTTCTTCATCGAATATACCGGCACATTAACATTCACCGGTATCGGGTAGATAACACTCTCACCACCTCTCACCCGGATCCGGAGTTGTGGAAAGAAGATTCCGCTCTTCTCGGGAGCCTGGATCAAAAACGAGAGACCCATAGACTGGCCCGGTCCGAGAACCCCGCTGAATGCAGAATTTCCTTCAAGGACCCGGATATCCTTCCTCCCATCGAGAAAGACGCTGCCTATGACAAGGTAGACATCTCTGCTTTCGGACGTCGATTTATCCAGAATATTTGTATGAGTAACTGATTCTGTTCTTGTCGATGTTGCCACCGCGTTTTCGATGGTAACATGGACAAGAGCAATATCGCCGGGCATCACCACGTCAGGAACGACCACATGGCTCGTTACGATGACTGACGATCCTGTGGCAGATGCCGCAACCGTACAGGGGATAGCTACCAACAAAAGCATTAGAATGAGGGACCAGGGAATACATCCATATTTCATGAGAGAGCCTCCATATACTCATGCAGATGGGATAATAATATTAAATAATATCTCACATATGAAAAATATTGAACGATATCATCTGCTGCATATGATGCTATAATAATATCATTAAGATCAGACAGCACCCTCCCCGACATCCTCCGACAGACCGTAGCGATAATCGGGAGATGCTGGTCACAATATGGGCCGGCTGCAGTACGGCTCAGGTATGAGGATACTGTCTATGAGACAGGAATACCAGGAGGCCTCCTCTTCATCTTCACAAAACCGCTGATAGTCGGTGGAAGAGAGGCCGGATCGGTCGAGGCCGGCTTTGGGGAGAAGAACAACGATCCCGGATATTATGAGGGTTAAATCCGCCTTCTATCTCTTTTCTTTGATAAGCTCTGCTGGTCGATTGAATGGCTGGATGTCCAGATGGAAGCACAAAGAGAACGGGATCTGATGGATACGTTCCTTGCAACCGTGGATGCAGCCATCGTTGTCCTTGATCCCGGCGGGAAAATCCTTCGTTTTAACCGGCGATCTGAAGAGCTGATCGGTGAAGAAGATCTCAGGCGGTGCAGATCTGTTGTGGACAGGCTTATTGATGGATGAGCGGAATCGTAAGAGGATAACAAATACCAAATATCTTTCTGCCGCGGTAAACGAAATATCTGTACAATGAAAACAGGAATTAGATTTAAACGATCGATTAATCCTCAGTTATGATCTTTGTCCTCTTTGGTATATGCTCCTCAACAAGCGCCACCACCGTTTGAAAGATATCTGGAGGACATACCAATCTGATATCCCAGGCACCTCCAGAAAGCACAATCTCCCTTGTCTGGTTATTCACCAGCACCCGCCTCATATCTTTCCACCGGGTAAATGGTTCCCATAATGACCATTGCCCCCCTTTCCAGGTGTAGAGAAATACAATATGAGAGAGTCTTTTCATCTTTTTATCAAGGGCACGCTGGCCTGCTGAAGGAACGATTTTGACACCTTTATCATTAACTATGAACGTTACAGCATTATCTCGCAGTATACCCTTGATGATAACCCACAAAATGAGGGTTCCCAGGAGCAATATGCCAAAAAAAACCAGGGCGGGACCAGCTGAACCGATTCCTTTCGTATCGATGAGGTATATCCCATATAATACCAGAAAAGCTCCGATTGCATGGAATACTATCAGCACAGGAAGTGTACCGGGTCCGCCTTCGCGAACCGGGCCGAACGTTGGAAGTTTTCCGGACCAGGAGACTGTTTTAGCCTGGCTGGAGATGTCTGGAGAAAAGTTTGGGTGAACAGGGCTCACCTCTTCCACCGTTTCAACAGGGGCATGAACTGTTCATTCATCTTCTTTGCATCCTCATATGGCATCACGCCAAGTTCAGCCATTTTTTGT
>QZAC01000056.1 GCA_003838065.1 Methanocalculus sp. MSAO_Arc2 | reverse complement strand
TGAACACTCATGGCGGTGTGCTCTTCATTGGAGTGGGTGATGCGGGAGATGTTGTCGGGCTCGATGGGGATCTGAAACTTGCTAAGGGTCAGAACGAGGACGGGTTGAGGTTGAGGTTTGATGATCTTGTAAAGACGTATCTTGGAAACCAACTGCTCCCGCTCCTCACTGTCCATTCATTACAGGAAGATGGATCCCTGTACTGGGCTTTGGAGATCAAACCGACGATCGAACCTGTCTATGTAAAAAATAACGGAGATGATGAATTCTGGATACGCGGGATGTCATCATCTCGGAAGCTATCAACACGGGAAACGGTGGATTATATCGAGAACCGTCGGAAACAGAGTGCTTCAATCGAACATTCAGAAAAACGGGATGAGGTTTCGTAGCACATCCCTTGACAACCCTTATGAAGTTCGAAAATAATCTTTCTTTATCGTAATTATGACACATTCAGCTTTAAACCCATTATCTGCGCTCGATCATGTATCCGAGGCATATCGTATATTTGTTAGTTCGTTCCAAAAATTCAAGAACCCTATCATCAGGGAATGGATCGAAGAAGAAATCAGGAAAGGTACCCTTCTCTTCAAAGGACCCTATATTGATCTCGCCCGAAGATATGCTGATGGTGATTCATTTGAGACTCTTGTTCAAGAAGGGTTGATTCATCGGGACACCCCCCTCTATTTTGCACGAGAATCAGATGATCGTTCAGGAATCGCTGTATCGCTCTATCGTCACCAGAGTGATGCGATTAGGTTGATCATGTCGGGGCAGAATACCATCATCACCTCCGGAACAGGCTCTGGCAAATCGTTCTGTTTTACCGTTCCTGCCGTTTCGACAAGCCTCGACATGCGGGAACAGAACCTCGCCGGGATAAAAGCCATTCTGGTCTATCCGATGAATGCACTCGCAAACTCGCAATATGATGAGATATCAGCACGTCTTGAAGGTTCGGGTCTGAAAATTGCCATTTATACAGGAGACACTCCCAATACTCATTCCCAGGCTCTGACCGCGTATCAAGAACGGACTGGTCGGTCTGCACCATATGACAGCGAACTCATTTCCCGGGAAGAGATCCAGCGCAACCCACCCGATATTCTCATCACGAACTATGTGATGCTTGAATATATCCTCACCAGGCACGAAGACAAAATCCTCTTCCCTCCCGAAAACCTTGGTAGATTGAAATACCTGGTTCTTGATGAAATCCATACATACACCGGGAAAAAAGGAGCAGATACAGCATATCTCATCCGAAGACTAAAACAACACACTGGTACAATCAACACACTTCGTTGTATCGGAACCAGTGCAACTGTCATGCCGGGAGAAGGTGAGATTGCAGGTGAAGCGATCTCAACATTTGCCGCCAAGCTCTTCGGGGAGACGTTCAATACAGGTTCTGTCGTGGAAGAAACCTTCATCTCTCCTCCTCGAACTGGCGATAGCAAACTCCCTGAACAGATTCTTGTCACAGAGGATATCGGTCAGATCAAAAATCCGGAACCGGCTCTCCTGAAAACCCTTGCTGAACAACTCACAGGAGAACCAATACCTATCAGTGACCCATCACCAGCCTATCTGGGAGAAACACTTGGCTCACAACGAACAATCCAATTCATTGAAGATACGCTTGCTGAGGGACCAAGGAGCATCCCGTCTCTCATCCGGCAGTACCGTGATGAAGTCCGACCCGGTGCAACTCT
>QZAC01000055.1 GCA_003838065.1 Methanocalculus sp. MSAO_Arc2 | reverse complement strand
TCCTACCCTATTCGATTTGATATTGCTTTTGAGACTGTCCAGCAGATGGTTGACGCGCTCCGTTCAGGAGGCAGAATTGCTGGAAAGGATGGGCGGTTAAAAGTCAGATAATAATAATTATAAACTTTCACAGCTATCTTCCGACTGGTGAAAGAATCATGGCTTATAAATGGAAGAACAGGACCGAGGTTGACGAAGCGGTTGTTGTTGTGATGAACTCTCTTGATCAGGGTCCGGATCTATCGCCCTGGCTTGTCAGGACGATCAAAGCAGCGATTGCAGATTCAGATCCGGAAATGGGCGCTTATTTTCATGAGGAGATCAAGAAGCATGCCCCTGATGCAGTCAGGTGGTTTATAAAGTAAGAGATCCATTTCTCCTTTTTTATTTACCTGGTTTAAAGTCAGGATATCAATGGCCCTGTTCTCCGGGTTTCGCACACTCAGGCGAGCCGGAGCTTTTCTTCTTTTCCTTTTATGTAATTCAGCTTTTTCAAATCCATAACGATACCTTCAATGACAACCGGATGGAAGATGCTTTTCGAAATGATAGTGAGACCCTCGGACGTCATGATATCATCTTTTGTTTGACATTCCTTGATGATCTCTTGCAATGAAACCACCTCATTTTCTTTAATAAACTGGTAGATTAACTCGATAATAGTTTCTTTTATATGAATTGAATCCAGGATCTGATCTATTTCAATCTCGTCAACACCATATTCGTCAAGGACATCTTCAATCCTATCGATGATATCTGACATATAAAATGAAGGGGAGGCAATCACTCTCCAGATTGGAACAGTAGTCTCTCTGATCACTCCTCTCTTTGACATCTCTTTGATGTCGTCGAGATCATATTGTTCAAGAAACTCTGCAGGAATCGGGATACAAATTTTCTGAGAATCGATCTCTTCCAGAACCCGCCAGCCACCAGGCTCTTCCTTGATCATCCCGGACTCAACAAGCAGCCTTGCTGTATTCATATATATGGCCGCTTCTCTGCATTCTTTCTCGCGCGTGATCTCTTCTTCATCTCTCTCTGTATCTTCAGGATGTACATCAAGGTCAAAAAACTCGTATACTCGGGAGATGATCTCCTCACGATCAATTGGATCCTGGATAAGATCGCCAACCCCGGCGCTCCCAAAAAAGCGATTGATTTCCTCGTTCATTTTCGAAAGTTTCTCATCGATTTTGTTGAGTGTGTCGTCATCATCTATTGCATTGCGCTCCCGAATATCTTTCTCTGCAATTGATCTGATGGTTTTTATTGGAAGCTGCAATTCATAGTCCCTGCTGCATTCACACCCGCTTTCAATTCTGACTTTGCAACCGTCTTTCTTCACTTCGTTTGCAAAATCCATGGCATCTTCTATATATCGAAACGTGAAGGTTTCCTCAAGCATATATCGATGTGTTCCCAAGAAGTATTTAGCATATCCAGTATCAGTTCTATCATCAGAAACTAAGATCTTAATCTCATGGGAATGATAATCCTATACCGGGTTGAGTGAGGATGAGATGGGAATGTACTGATCCGGTTATCCAGATGCATCTTCGTCCTGGCATGACAGTCGGAGAACTTGTGGATGCGATGGACGGAGCAGGAGCATACAATGGGGGATCGCTTGCCGAAGCGGTATCGGTGACAACTGCAATGTTTTCCGATCCTGAAACGATGCGTTTTTTTGGCCTGGCGGGTGCGATGGTTCCTGCAGGGATGGGCGGCATCGTTTCAGATCTTGTTGAGGCAGGTTTCATTGATATCCTGGTCTCGACAGGGGCTAACCTGACCCATGATATCATCGAGGCGATAGGGTGCACCCATTATCATGGGACAGAGGATTGTTCCGATATCGATCTCCGGCATAATGAGATCAATCGAATCTATGATGTGTATCTTCCCACAGAGGCGTTTGAACGATTCGAGTCATTCATGCAGGAGGTATATACCGAACTCCCAGAAGGCGGTATCATATCGATAGGTGAACTCCTTCATCATATCGGCGATCATCTGGATCATGGAATTCTGGCCACTGCAACACAAAACGGGATCCCGGTTTACTGTCCTGCCATTCAGGATTCGATGATTGGGCTTCAATTCTGGCTTTTTTCTCAGACCAGGCGGGTGATCGTGGATGCATTTGCTGATATGAAACCGCTTCTGAACCGCTGCTACTCTTCAGAGCGTGCCGGTGCACTCATCGTCGGTGGTGGTGTACCAAAGAACTTCATCCTTCAGAGCATGCTGATGACAGATAACGGGTTCTCCTACGCAGTCCAGTTGACAGGGGATCGCCCGGATCTTGGCGGTCTTTCAGGTGCAACCCTTGATGAAGCGCGATCCTGGGGAAAGGTTGCTGAAGAAGCACGTGCTGTGACAGTGTATGGTGATGCGACGATCACCCTGCCTCTCCTTGTGGCGGCAGTCCTTGAGAGGGTCGCGCGATGACACAACTCATCCTTGCACTGGATGCAACTTCACGGGAAGAAGCTGTTGCAATAGCCGAATTGACAGTCGAATATCTTGATTATATTAAGATCGGCTATCCTCTTGTCCTTGCCGCGGGAATCTCTGTTGCCGATGAGATAACAGCGCTTGGTGTCCCCGTCATCGCGGATTTCAAGGTAGCGGACATCCCACATACAAATACGCTCATATGCGACCTGGCCTTTGCTGCTGGCTGCTCTGCTGTTATCTGCCATGCATTTCCCGGTAGCGATTCGCTGCTCGCCTGTGTTGATTCGGCCCACAATCATGGTGGTGAATGCTTTGTTGTCTGTGAGATGAGCCATCCGGGGGGTGGTGAGTGGTTTGGGGGTGGCGTGGCCGAGCGGTTCTGTGCTATGGCCGTTGGTGCGGGAGCTGATGGGATCATCGCGCCTGCGACGAGGCCCGCTCGTGTAGCAGCTCTTCGGGAGATTCTGGGGGAGAAAAAGATCTACTCCCCAGGTGTCGGTGCCCAGGGAGCGGCGCCTGAAGATGTGAAGCACCTTGTGGATGGGGTGATCGTTGGCCGGGCGATTTATGCTGCAGAAGATCCGGGAGCTGCTGCAGCAGAGTACGCACGCCGATGCCGATGATGAGAAACTCGGCCTGACACCGGGCTCTCCGGTGGGTGATGAGCCCTATGAGTCACTCTGAGGCATTATGCTCTCTTTTCTGAAGGTCTGACTGGGAGTGAAATAAGGGGGGTTGGGTGGGACGATCCTGCCCCTTTGGGCGTTACGTTCATGGTGGGAAGATTGATGCCTCATCCCGGGTACATAGCATATATGCGCCGGTGTCCTCAATGCGGAAGCAGTGATCTCTATCCGGCAACAGGAGCATATCTTGGAGCCCTGTACCGGTGCAAAGGGTGCGGGTACCAGGGAGCGTTTGTTGTTGATTCAGAGGAGGAGATGCCGCATCCACAAGAACCTGACAACGCATCTCACCGGATGGATATCCCTCTCTGGGCTCGTATACTTGCACTGATATTTTTAGTGATCTTTGTGTGGCTTGCTGTGAAGTGATAGCATCCTGCTCAATCGTGTTGAACCGATGTTTGTTTGGATCTGGCGTTGATGAGTCACGGAGCTGGGGATCGTAGCCACCTGCACTTCGACTGTCTGAACCTGATCGAGATTTCTCTTGTTTCTGTCATCTCAATAGGGAATGGATCATATTGGGATCAGAGGGGGTTCTGGTGCTTGGTGGAACATCCCCTCCTTGAGATCAAACCGTCTGTTTACAGGTTTGATCCCTGTGAAGACACTCGGAGCGGTCGATTTGATTCACGGGCATGGAAGTATCAGGGAAAAACATGACCCCGGAGCAGTTGCAGGGGTGCAATCATCTGGTATAAACAGCGACTGCTACCTGTTTATCCTTCTTTCCTGACATCTGCATCCACCATCACCCTTTTATCACAGATATCCCTATATCTTCACATGCACTGGACTGAGGAACAGAAGACCGCGATTGAGCGGTATACAAGCCTTGAGGATATTCCGGCGGAAGAAAGGCGGTACAAATGCTATACATGCCATCGTATCGTGGATGAGGAACCCTGCCCATCGTGTGGAGAGACAGCACTCCAGCTGATGTGCCCGGTTGACCATTGTCATTGCCCGCATGATATTGTTGAATCTCTTGCATACTGTCCACTCTGCAGTGCTCCCATCTGCCCGGAGTGTGGGACACACGATGTCTCCCAGATCTCCCGTATCACCGGTTACCTCTCGGATGTCACCGGCTGGAATGCAGCCAAACAGCAGGAACTCAGGGACCGCGCCCATTACGATATCGGATGAGGTACTATCTGCGTGACGGGACCCTCATTGTCCGGGGGAATTTTGAGGCAATCAGTACAGGAATCGACGGTGGTCACTCCAGAGTGACCACGATACTGAATCATACTGTGCCACACGGATACAGCGAACCCGACCCGGATAAAACGCTTTTTTTGGTTACATCATCACTTGGCATCGGGCAACCATACTTTGGACTTATGACGGCAGTTCCGATGCGGCATCTTGTCGTGCTCAGGTATGATTTTATCACTGTATTCATCACTGCAGGAGTGACCCATCCGACGCCGGAAGGTCCAGGGACAATAAATATCATTGTGGTGAGTTCTGCTGGTTTTACTCCGGCAGCCCTTGCAGGTGCAATCATTACTGTCACCGAGGCGAAGATGCTTGGCCTGCGCGATCGTGGACGCAGCTATACCGGGACCACATCCGATGCGGTAATCATCGCATCGGAAGGGGATGTGAGGCACCGGTATGCAGGCCCGGTTTCAGAAGCAGGCAGCCGGATCATGAGCGCGGTCAGGCATGGTGTCGTTGTTGCACTTGATCGCCACGAGGGGCGGGTCAGTGCAGATATACCAGCCTTCATTATTTACAGCAGGTTTAACGGCGGGGCATGGGTTGAATGGTCCCCGGTCGACTGCCCGTATTATCCATGCCATTTTGAAGGCCAGCTGTGTGACTTCTGCTATTGCCCCCTATATCCCTGTGGAGATAAGACGCTTGGAGAATGGGTTGAAAGTTCATCAGGCGGGAGTGTGTGGGCCTGCACAGAATGCACGCTTAACCATGAACCAAAGGTCGTTTTGCATTTAAAACGGAATCCAGAAGCGGACCTGAGTGAGCTTTTGTCCGTCCGGAAAAAAAATAAGTGATTCAACAGGTTTTTTACTCCACAGCAATACCAAGTGCCGCGGCAAGTTCTTCAAGGGGGATGCCGTGGACAACGGCTGCCTCGCGGACTGTTTCATTGTGTGCGATGGCACACCCAAGGCATCCCATGCCAAAACTCTGAAGGATACCTGCTGCTTCTGGTTTTTCTCGTATAACATCCATTATCGTTGAATCAACGGAGACTGACATAACAGTACATGTTACTCTGTTATCTATATAGCATCTTTCATGGTATCACTTTCGCACCCTGCCCCGATCACTTATAACTGATCCTGCAGATGGAATATTGGAGATCATTATGGATTCCCACGAGTTAACAACAAGAATCTCCCAAAAACTGAAAGCTCAGGGTATTGAGCCTGATTCAGAACGCATCGAAGCAAAGATCAACCGACTCGTCTCCGAGTTCGGGGTACCTCCTGCGGAAGCAGAACGGACCATCCTCCAGGATATCTTTAAGGAGCATGGCATCACGGTACAGAAACCCGCACCCGCTTCTTCAGGTACCCAGCAGATCGCAGATCTCAGTCCGGGTGAATGGGTGACTATACAAGGGAAGGTCGTTTCGGTTGTAGATCCGCCATCACCTGCAGTTGCCCAGACAGGGGTGATTGCTGATCCTTCCGGCGCAGTCCGGTTTGTTATCTTTTCAAAAAGCGCACCTGCGCTCCTCAGGCCCGGTGAATGGTTGCGAATTGAATCTGCCGTTGTTGATGAATTCCGCGGTCTTGCGAATCTGAAGATCCATTCCGGGACGGTCATCACTCCGATCAACGAAGACCGTCCGCTCAATCCTGTGATTACCCGTATTGCGGATCTTGCTCCTGGTATTGCAACTATTACGGCAAAGGTGATCCAGGACTGGGAGGTCCGACATGACCGGATGCAGCAGACAGGTCTCCTTGGCGATGAGAGCGGAACAGTGAAGTTCACCGTCTGGAAAGGTGGCACTGAAGAGAAGCTCAGGCAGGATCAGGTCTATACCATCCCGTATGCAACAGTAGAGGAGTATCAGGGTCGCCTTTCTGTAACTATCGACCCTGCCGCCTGCATCCCGGTTGATGATATGGAAATCGACGCCAGTATTGGTGCCGGTGTCCATGAGGAACCCCTTGCTCTCATCGAGGGTAAGATCGTGGCTATTGAATTGCCTCCCACGGACACTATTGCCGGGGCTGGAATTATTGCAACCACAGAAGGTGCATACTCGTTCACCCTCTGGGCAGATGCTGATCTTATGCCTCCTGAACAGGGTGGATGGTACGCAATCGAAGGCGCCACAATGGGAACATTCCGTGGTGCTCCCAGGATATCAATTGGCCAGGGCGCGATCATCACTCCGGTCGAGGATCGCACTCTCCCCCCGCCTCCGGCAACCCCGGTTGCAGAACTCTCTCCCGGGGTATCAACGATCCGGGTGAAACTCGTCCAGGAATGGGAGAGCAGAAGTGAACGGATGCTCCAGACGGGTCTGATCGGTGATGAAACCGGTGTTATGAAGTTTATCATCTGGAAAGGCCAAGGCCGGGAGAAGATCCAGGAAAATACCGTATACACGTTCTTTTATGCAGTCGTTGATGAGTATAACGGACGTCTTTCAGTTAACCTGACCCAGGCAACAGCGCTGCCGGAAGATGAAGCCGATATCGATGTTTCCCGGGGTGGAACCACCACTGCAGGTGCGCTCGTTCACATCGCCTCGGGATCGGGGATCGTCAAACGCTGTCCTGTAGAAGGTTGCCACCGTGTCCTTTCCCGCCAGAACTTCTGTCCAATCCATGAGTTCCAGCCGGATTTCAAATACGATCTCCGTATCAGGGGCACTCTGGATGATGGTCATATCGCCCGGAATGTTCTTCTTCCACGGGAGGTGGTTGAGGCACTCTTCTCAATGACCCTGGCAGAAGCACAGGAGATTGCAGAGAACCAGCCGCTTGGAGCAGATGAAGTGATACGCCGGCTTTCCGATAGAGCACTCGGCAGATACCTCCGCATCACCGCCCGTGAGTTTGAAGACCTATTCATAGCCAACCAGGCTGAATGGCTCTCCCTCGATCTGAGCAGGCATGCCGCTCTTGTGAACCGTGCCGGAGGTGATATCGCATGAACCAGCAGCGGCATCAGAGTTATGTCCGTGAACCGGCAAAACGAGTTTTTGCGGCTGAAATCCGGGATGCCCGGTACTCGTTCCGTGAAGGGGATGACGAGAAGAGCCCGACCTATATCCTCCTCCCGACAGGTGAGCGTGCAAACCGGATCTTTCTGGTCGGTTCCCTCACCCAGAAAGAGAAGAGGGGTGAACAGCATAGCATGTATCTCGCACGGGTCGCAGATCCCACCGGCACGTTCTTTGTTTCTGCCGGGTCATACCAGCCCGAGGCGATGCAGCAGATCGCAAAAGTCGAGCCTCCCGCATTTGTTGCAGTTATCGGAAAGCCCAATGCCTATGAGACCCAGGATGGAAACGTGCTCATCTCAGTCCGTGCCGAAACGGTTACAGTTGTCAATAGGGATATCCGTGATATCTGGGTGCTCGACTGCGCTGAGGCTACCCTGGATCGGATTGATTCATTTGACACGAGTCCTGATGCCGAAGCAGCACGGCGGGAGTATAATCCAAACCTTGAGTCCTATACGAAGATGGTCTATGACGCCCTGGTGGCGATCAGACAATAATTTCTTTTTTCCACTCCTTCCATGCCTCGATGATCTCTTCCCCGGTCACAAACGGAAAGCCATGCTTCTGTCCATACTCTTGGGCCTTTTCTTTCGAAAGGGCATATCCGGTCTCATCATCGAGCATCTCGCATACGGTGACGGCAGGTGTCACCCCGGCCATTAAGGCAAGGGCGATCGAGAGTTCGGTCTGACCATGCCGCTGGTCGAGAAGCGTGTCTGCGGCACGGAGTATGGCAGAGTGGCCCGGTGTTCGAAACTCAGCTCCAAATTCCGGCATGCCCCCTCCGTTCAGTGCCGCATGGACGTGATCTGCGATCTTTGAGATCGTCAGGGCGCGGTCGTGATCGGTGATACCGGTGAAACTCTCGCGGTGGTTCACCCAGAGGGAGAATGAGGAATGGTTTTTCCGGTCATAGGGGACATCGCCTTCCTTCTCTCCGAGTTCGCCGCACCGGGAAAAGACATCTGTTGCAAACGGGAGACCAAGTTTCTTTGCCGCAGCCGGATGGACTGCGGTGCAGATCAGTCCACCGCCATCCTTTCTCATTCTGAGAATATCCTGCGGTGTTATGGCATCAGATCGGATAGCAAAGTCCGTTTCCCGCTCCCGCTCATCAAAATCGTAAATGAGGACAAATGTACCGTCCCTGAGTGCTTTCATTGCTTCATTAATCATATCCGATCTCCACCTCTATGATATCGTTATCCTGGAGTCCCAGTTCTTCCCTGAGTGGCACACCGGAGATCACCTCGATGATATCCTCTGGATAGTGCGTTCTCCCCGGTACAATAAGGGCACAGGGAATTCCCTGAATACGGCATGGGAGGCACCGTGCCTCCCCGAATGTCCTGTGCTCATTGGAAAACCCTGGAATTACTGTCCATTCAAGGGATTCAAGCCTTTTTCGAATGGCAACGCTCTGCTGGTTTAACCTGAGGTTCAGAGTTCCAGGGAATGGTTCAAAGCCACAGTTTAAACGGATTTCATTGCGGTAGTGCTCAAGAGACATATAATAGCGCCCCTCACCAAGTCCTGAGATGATCGTTCCCTGCAAAATATAGTGCCCTCCTGTACGGGAGAAGATTCGGCAGTAATCTGCATGTTCTCTTCTGAGGATCTCTTCACCCGCTTTTGATACAGTGACTGACTGCCCTGAGGGATCGACTGAACGGTTGATCAGGTATGACATCTCAAGTGCTTTCAACCGGCGGGAGATCGTCTGGGGGCTTGTACCGAGTGTTTTGCCAAGACTCTGTGTAGATACGCGTACAGGGCCATGGCAGCCCCCAAGAAGGGCGATCGCTTTTAAGACCGGAAGATCTCCCGTATCCGTGATCTGCATGATCACCAAATTTGGGAGGCTTACTATTTATGGGTATCGACTTGAGTGAGTATCGGGGGTCGCGAGGGTATTCGTTTCATAGGGAGTACTTCAGCACCTTCCAGGTTCCCGGCCGCCCAGAGGTACCGTGCCCGGACAGATGCGGGCAACTCTCTTTCCGGGATAGGAACAAAACCAAATTCACCGTAAAATTTTTCAAGGTGCTGCACCGAATACATCGTCAGTTCCTCGTTGTAGCATGCCTCCACGAGCGCACCGGTTACCAGGCGTGCAAGTCCCCGGCCGCGGTGCTGTTTGGGGGTCCAGACTGCATCAACCTCAAAACCATCGGGATGTTTCCTGCATCTGGCAAGTGAGACGATCTCGCCTCCTTCGAGAGCTGCAAACACCCGGTCTGTGAGGGGATCCCCGGTTGTTTCATGATAATCAAACCAGACCCGGTTTGCATCATGAAACTCCTCTGATCTGAGTTCCCGGATCTCTGTTGCTTCTCCACCAGGATGGGGTAGAAACAATGGAACACCGGTAGCGTGGATTTTCTCCCGATCAATACTGGAGATATGCCGTGGGATAATAATGAGTGTTGGATTCACGATAGATGCGGCTCTGATTATTGCATCAACAGGATCACCGGTACTATCCTGGGTGGAAAAGTTCGTCTGTGGAGTATGAAGGGGTATATCAGGATCCCTCTCTCCTTCAGTGAGAAGCAGCACTTCACCCGGATTCATCTGGTCAAGAAGGGTTAAGATCCTTTTTTTTTCCAATCCCCGTATTGGTAGCCAGATGAGCAGGTGATCGGTGATAGATCGTGAGTCTGCCGTTATCTGGGGGGGGATCAGGAGATGATCGACCGGGATGCTGGTTTCTTTATGGTCGATAACCAGAGTTGCCTTGAATCGAGCGGCAATTTTTGGTGGCTCTCCTTCTATTTGGGTTACAATTCGGATTCCCGGGAGCTCTAGTGACCGTTCTCCAATGATGATCACCTCACGGGCACCAGGAATTCTCAGGATAAGATCGGTAATACCCGGATGACCGGGATCGGTTCTGAGCAGAATACGTCGTGGATCCATATCAGCACCCCTTCAGGTAATTCGGTATCCCTCTGGTGGCACAAGAAGAGTAAACCGCGCTCCAAGGCCGCTTGTGCCTTCTTCAGAGATGCAAATACCGGTAATTGCGAGAATCTCATGGGTCAGGAAGAGACCATGGCCTGATTGCTCTCTATTCTGTGAAAAGAGCGTCTCTTTTTTCTCTTCCGGTACTCCAACCCCGTTATCTTCAAAATAGACCGCGCAACCCTCATCCCGGATCTGGTATGTGATGACGAGTGCTGTTGCTCCGGCTGCATGGGCATTCTCGATCAGGTGAGAACATGCAGTTCCAATGCTTGGATCGGAGAAGATCTGAAGGCGTTCTGTCCAGATTCGGATTACCATCCCGCCGGTATCGATGCGGCTTGCAGCACCCAAAACTGCCTCCTGCACAGGGATCCAGAGTGGCGATCGTGATCCAATCTCACGAAAGTCCCGTGATATTGCGATCTGGCGCCGTATCCCATCTGCAGCCCTTTCAATCTTCTCAAGAAACGTTATGACTCTGGGATCGGTAAACTGCATGCTCCCGATAGTGAGGTGGCTGTACAGCTCTTCAAGACGTTCAGAAAGCCCGTGCCGTATAATACCACTTAATGCGGCTAGCTGGCGGTTTGAGTTCTGAAGTGCTTTTCGTGTTAATACATCTTCGGTTATATCGCGAATTGATTCAACAGCCCCGGCAATATCACCTCCAGGATCGTAGAGAGGGGCGGCTGTGATCTTCAGGTGAGCACCTTTGCCGTCGTTGATGTGGGGTGCAACAACCTCTGTTTCGATAGTATCACCGCTCCTTCTGATCTCAGGGTAATATGATTCTGATGCCATGTTGTTTTCCATAGCATGGTTGATTAACATTGGACGGGCCTCTCCATAGAACGGCACTGCATAGGCATAATCTCTGTGACCGATCATCTTCATCTTTGGAATGCCTGTCATCTCTTCGATTGCCCGGTTCCAGGCAATGACCCTGCCCTCCCGGTCGATTGCATAGGTGGCATCCGGGAGAAATTCAATTAAGTCATACAGCTGCTGTTCAGATCTCCTGAGACGTACTGTCAGGAGAGAGACGATTACTCCAATGATAATATAAACGGCTGCCCTGGCCAGAATGGATACGGTGATGAAGAGATCGGGCGAGGTGAGCAGGATCGCAGCAGCAGCATACAGCACCGCGATAAGAACTGCAATCGCCGCACCGCGTCGTGGATACCAGTATCCAGCAAGAAGGATTGGGAGATAGAGGAGGTGTGGGAGTACAATGGTAATTCCATAGATGAGGGCAGCGATATTTGCAGAAAACGCTATGATGATTGCAGAAGAGAGAGCGATGATCCGGCGGCGTTCTATTGGTTCAGAGAAAAGTGGGTGATCGAATGCCAACATCAGAATCACCTCTCATCCGGTACCCTTTTGAACCACTCCATGTGGACATCGGATCTCAAATCGCCCACCCTGACGGGGGTCTCCCGTTTCTTCCAGATTGATTCCGGTGATTGCCAGAGCTTCGCGTGCAAGAAAGAGAGAAAACCCCCGATCATAGCTCTTTTCATAGGAGAAAAGTCCTTCCTTTGCAGGTCCGGGAATCCCGATACCGTCATCTTCGATGGTGATAATGGTGCTATTCTTCTTCTCTTCACAGCTCATTATTACTTTTTCCGCACGTCTTCGATGTGCATCTTCAATCATGGCGGCTATAGCCCTTCCAGCAATGGGATCCAAATAGATCGAGAGATCAGGTGGTATATCTGCCTGAATCTCGATCCTGTATTCATCGAATTTTGGGATAATATCCACGAGCCTTTCCCATACCGGGGGGCTCTGGCCGATTTTCTGGTACTCCTGGGTGAACCTGGTCATTTCAATTACCCGTTGGATACCGGTGATGGCTGATCGGAGACTATTTTTTGCAACGGTCGGATCAGTGTTTAGAATTCTTTCTGTATATTCAAGTGACTCGTGAATTGCTCCGAGTTGATTGAGAAGTCCGTGTCGTGTAATGCTTGTGACGAGTGTCAGTTTTCTATGGGCTTCAGAGAGTGCTTTTTCTACCCTTTCACGTTCCAGATTCTCTTTTCTCAGTGCTTCGTTCTTCTCCTGGAGCTGCTCGTTTAGTCCGAAGAGTTCGTCCTGCGCCTCTGAGAGATCGATATTTTTCTGGACAGCAAGTGCATAGGTCGAGAGGAGAATAGTGAGAATCGTTTTGCGTTCGGCATCAATTTGATAGGTATTCCCTGAGATGGTGATTGAGAGGTCTTCTGTTTGCTGAGTATCTTCTGCTTTCAAAAATAATTCCTGGACCCTTTTCAGAATAAAATCAGGATCAAATGGTTTGATGATGAAGTTGTCGGCACCTGAGGCAACCCCGCGCACGACATCTTCGGGGTTGTAGAGCTGGGTGACGAGGAACACCGGAATGTTGTGCTGTTGCTTGATTTTCTCACAGAGTTCATATCCACTCAACCCGGGCATTACAATATCGCTCAGCACGAGATCTGGTGTTTCGTCTGCTATTCTTAGAAGAGCAGCATTCCCGTCATGGGCAATGTCTACGATATATCCCTCACTTTCAAGAATTCTGCGGAGATATTCTGCCTGGGTTGTACTGTCTTCAACAACCAGGATACGCTTAGTGTTGTTCATTAGTTTCCCTCTTCTCATACCTGCTGGTACATATGTTCTGGAACCAGTATCTCAAATAATGCCCCTTTGCCCGGCTGGCCGCACTCACTGATTGTACAATCACATACAGAGAGGATCTCTCGCGCCAGAAAGAGCCCGAGTCCGGTATTTTTTCCATATCCGTGTTCGAAAATACTCATTTTTAGCTCCTCTGGAATTCCGATTCCATCATCTTTGAACGATATCAGGAGATTATTTCCATCCATCCTTGTAGAGATCAGGATATGTGTGACGCTTTCTCCATGCTGGATGGCGTTGTCGATGATGATGGTACATACCCTCTCAAACAATGGATCGGATAAAATCCTGATATTTGCTATTTCGGATATAATCGCGACTCCTTGATTATCTATTAGATAGCAGGCGGAATCTATCACAGATCTGAGATCCTGCCATTGTGGATCAGATGCACCCATCTCCTGGAAATCGCGGGTGAATTCGATGATTCTTTCTATTCGCCGCCCTGCATCCCTTATCTTTGATAATGCATCAATAATACCTATTCTTTCATCAACTGATCCGGCAAGCTCAAGATACCCTTCGATGACGGCAAGCTGATTTCTGATATCATGGCGGGTGATGCTTGTCATCAGCTGGAGGTTTCTGTGTGACTCAATAACTGCATTCTCCATCCTTTGCCGTTCATTCATTTCATGATGAAGTTCGTCGTATGTATACCGCAGTTTTTCTATGAAATCCTGGAGCTGTTCATTCATCTCATATAGTTCGTCACGAGCCTCCTGGAGTTCAATATTTTTGTTGACGGCTGTTGCGTACGTTGAGAGGAGTATAGAAAGAATCGTCTCTTTTTCAGCTGAGATTGTATAGGAGTACCCATCGATATCGATCATGAGCTGGTTGCCTTTCGTTGTGATTTTTCTGTTCTGCTCTATGCTGATCATATTTGCGACAGTTTCGAGGAGTGATATGGGATCGAAGGGTTTTATGATGAAGCCATCTGCACCGGCCGCCAGCCCGCGTACAATATCCAGGGTATCATAGAGCTGGGTGACCAGGATAATTGGAATCATGCTCACTTCCCGTATCCTGTGGCAGAGTTCATATCCATCCATTCCCGGCATGATAATATCACTGATGACGAGATCGAATTCAGTCTCTTTCATTGCCTGTATTGCAGATCTGCCATCAGATGCAACATTGACAAAAAAACCTTCTCTTATCAGGATTCGCCGTATATATTCTGCCTGGGTGGGGCTGTCTTCAACAACAAGGAGACGGGGTGCGGAGCTATCAGGATTCATGGAAAGCAACCTCTCTGATCAGCTTGAGGAATGCATTCTTTTCGAACATGCTTTTAATAATGTAGGCATCCGCACCGAGATGTATGCCGTACTCCTGGTCACGTGGTGAGTCAAGTGATGTCACCAGCACCACCGGCAGGGTAAAAAGAGATACATCTTTCTTGATTGCCTCAGTGAGAGCAAAGCCATTGATCCCGGGCATGTCAACATCAGATATGACAATATCAAATTCTTCCTGTTTAAGTTTTTGGAGTGCTTCCGCTCCATCCTTGGCAATTTCAACGCCATAGCCTTCTTTTTCCAGTATAGATCGAAGGAATTCCCTGGATGTTACTGAGTCTTCAACAACAAGAACATTCTTTTGTTCCTGCTCATGCACGGCCGCTTGTGCTGGTTTGATATGAAGCGAAGAGCTGATCAAATCCAGCGGATCAATGATGAGCGCCACGGTTCCGTCATCGAGAATCCCGGCACCTGCGATCCGTTTAACATAGCGGAGCTGGCTTCCTAGTGGCCGGAGAACAATCTCCTGTACCCGAACTATTTCATCGACATATACGCCGAGTTTGCCTGCGCCGGATGCGAGAATAATGGTAGGAACAAGCCGGTCATCATTCACATTACTTATAATGTCTTCTGCTCCAAGTGCATGGCATAGCGGGACAAGCCTGACCAATTCATCTCCAAGGCGAATCTCGTCTGCACCCGATTTTGTCCTTATTACCATTTTGACCTGCTGCATCGGCATAACATAGGCGCGTCGCCCGGACCTGACAACAATACCTCTGAAGTTTGAGAGGCGTACCGGAACTGACATCCGCACACAGGTATTTTCTCCTGGAATTGAAGTGACCGATACCGTCCCCCCGAGACTGGTTGCAGCGTCCTCAACGATGGCAAGACCAAGCCCTCTTCCAGAGAGTTTTGTTACGATCGTGGATGTTGAGAGCCCAGATCGGAGTGCAAGGTTCAGGGCTTCTTCATCAGACATGCTCTCAGCTTCTTCGGTTGTAATCATACCTTTCTGTAAAGCTGACTGTCGGATTCTTTCAGGATTAATCCCATTTCCGTCATCTGAAATATCAATTCCCACCCGGCTTCCTGCAAGCGGAACAACTCTGACATGGATCTTACCTCGAGGGCTCTTCCCCCGGCTAATCCTGGCTCCTGGATGTTCAATCCCATGGTCAATTGCATTTCTAATGATATGGAGGAGCGGGTCTTTGAGCGCCTCAAGGACCCGGCGATCTATCTCAATCTCACCTCCATCAACCATGAATTCAACCTGCTTTCCTGATGATCCTGCAGCGTCCCGGATAAATAATTGGAACGGTTCGAGGATATTTAAGAATGGGATAAGGACAGCATCATGAATGGTGTCGGCAACTGCTTTTGTGCCTGCTTCGAGCACGGTACGGTCCCGGGCATTTGACTGAACCTGATTTGCCAGTTTATATCTGAAAGAATCGATAAATTCGCGGTTCTTCCGTAAAAATTGGAGTATTCTGTCGAGTGCACCAAGATCACGGGTCGTCATCTCCCTGCCTGACTTTATCAGATCTTCAATCTGGCGTTGATCGGTAGTGATCTGTACCTGTGCCCACTGCCATGTAGAAAACTGCAGCATCATCATATTCAGCTCCCGCATTCTGTGGGCTAATGAGAGTCTTGCTGAAAGGAGTTCATCTGAACCTCCGATGAGACGATCAAGGCTTTTTGTTGCAATTCTGACGGTACCACTTTCCCTATGCCGAACGCTCTCGTTTTGAGGGCTGTATGGTTCCTTTCTTTCAACGAAAGACTTCTGTTTATGGGAGCCAACAGCCCGGAGTTCCCGGATAAGAGGGACAACTGCTCCTGTTTCTCCGGCAACAAGGGATCTGATTTGTCCAACAGCCCGGTGAAAGAGGTCATAGGTTGCGGCGTCAGGGAAGTATTCTCCATTCCGGACACCGGATAGTGCTGTTTCAAGGTGCTGGCAGATCGACTCGATCTCACGAAGCGAGATTGCCCGTGCCGCTCCTTTCAGACTATGCGTCCTCCGGTATATCGATTCTGACAGCACCGGATCGATTTCGGTTCCTCCTTTTTCAAGGCTGATCAGATCGCTCGTTATCGCGGTGAGAATCTCATCAGCCTCGTCCCTGAATGTTGCCAGGAGTGCCTCTTTTAGGTCCTGATCCTTTTTCGCCATGTCAGACGTGATACTGTTCAGTGATCTTCTTCAGCCTGATGCCAAGCTCGTGCAGATCTTCTGCGGTCTTCTCAGCCTTCTGGGTATTCTCCAGGTTCTTTCTGGCTGCCTCCTGGATCTTCTCCATCGCATGAGAGATCCGATCCATCCCGCTTGCCTGTTCAGAGATCGAATCGGCGATCTCGTAAGCTTCTTTGGATGAATCTGCAATGGCTGATGCAAGCACCTCGATCGCTTCTCGTGCCTGTGACGTCAGACCGACTGTATCTTCGACTGATGCCGATCCCCGGTCAACTGAGATAACAGTTCCCGAAACTCCGCGCTGGATGTCGGTTAGGATCGTTCTGATGTGTGCTGTCGCCTGTTTGGACTGTTCTGCAAGATTATGGATCTCATGGGCAACCACAGCAAATCCTTTCCCAAATTCCCCGGCTTTTGCAGCCTCAATTGAAGCGTTGACGGCCAGCAGGTTTGACTGTTCTGAGATGTCAGTGACTGTAGCGATGATCTCGCCGATTGCAGTGCTCTGTTCCTGGAGTTTGACGACATTTGTTCCGATGACGTCCATCTGGCGCCTGATCTGATTCATGCCGTCCAGGATTTCCTGGATCGATCGCTGTCCGTCTTTGCTGACGAAGCTTGTTTTCATTGCCTTCTCGGTAACCGATCGTATCTTCTGGTTGGCCCGTTCCGTCTGGAGACGCACCCCCTCAACCGAATCCGATGTTTCATCCACGATCCGAACTGTCTGGGAACTCTCGGAAGATAGATGGGCTGTGACCGCGATGATCTCGCTTGATGCAGATGAAAGCACGGAAATCCCTTCATACAGCTCTTCTGTGATCAGTTTCATCAATCGTGAGAGTTCAATACCGATGGTGTTTAATGCGTCTCGGTATGCAATGAATTCCCCTGCAACCGGAATATCAGGGTTAAAGCGTGCTGTAAAGTCGCCTGCGGCATAGAATCCTGCCAGCCGCATCGCTTCATTCACCGGCTCAGTGATGCGCTCCAGTGTTTTGTTGAATCCGGCAATGATCCTGCGATAGCTTCCACGGAAGACTTTTTCATCTCCACGAACCTTCAGATCTCCTGCCCATGCAGCATCAGTCATCTTCAGGGTTTCTATATGGAGATGGTCAAGGGATTCCATCATCATCCGGATCGCAGGTCGTATCTCGTCACGTTCATCCTGGATAGTGATCTCCTCGACGTATTCTCCGTTTGCGATACGTTTGATATTGCCAACAATATTGGTCTGGAGGTCCTCTGCGAACTCGTCCATGGTCTGGGCCATCACTCCAATCTCGTCTTTGCGCCCAATATTCAGCCTGGCCGAGAGATGTCCGTTTCTCAATTCTTTGATCATCAGGACAACCTGCTGAAGAGGATCGGCAATGGATCTGCCGAAAAATAGTGCAACCCCGGCACCGATGATGATGGATGAGAGGATAACAATGACGATGGTGTCCCTGATGGTGTTGATTGGCCCGGTGAAATCTGAGAGATCGGCCCGGGAGATAATATACCAGTCAAGAGGTTCGAAGTGCGTGTATACATCGACGACATCCATCCCTTCTGCCTGATGATACAGTACACCCTCTCCCTGTCCCTGGATCTTGTTAAGAAATCCGATATCATCCCAGATCTCTCCTTCACGAGTAGGATGGACCACGATATTCCCCTGGCTGTCAAGGACGAACATGTACCCGTTTTCTCCAATGACTGTCTGCCTGATACTGTTCTTAACAACATCAAGGGTTTCTCTCTCTTCGGTTCCGACAAAGAGGATACCGATCACTTTACCTTCACGGTTCCTGATTGGTTCGTATGCGGTGACATACTGGATCCCAAAGAGGTCTCGTGATCCATAGAATGTTTTCCCTCCGATCACCGAGTAATCAAAGACATCCTGCGTCAGGAGTGTCCCGACTGCTCGCTCACCGTCTTCACTGATGACATTTGTGGCTATCCGGACGGCATGATCTTCAGAGACCTGAAAGACAGTTGCCGCACCGCCTACCAGTGCCTGGACGTCATCAACGATCTCAAAGTTGTCATTGACAACGTATTGTTCACCACCCGGATCGACAAGTGTCATCTTATCGTCGATGATCTCGGGTGTACCATGCTGATAGAATTGCTGCCTGAGGACGTTTAAATCGCTGTCCACCTTGCTCCTTGTGAGTGTGTAAACATCATTTGTCCATCCTTTCATGTCTGTCCCCTGTGTCTTGAGGAGTGTCTCGATCTGATCGGTGATGACACCCGTAGAACTGGAATAGGAGACAACACCGACAAGTGTTGTCGGGATGATTGCAAGAAGGAGGCAGATAACGAGAATTTTTGTTCCAACCTTCATATCTGAAAAGAACCGTGTCATGAGTATAGCTCCCGGATAGTTCTCCTGTTCATTGAATTGCCTGTATGTTTGTTGCTTGTTCCTGTTCGTTTATTACCATTCGCTCATCGGTGAGAAGGGCTTTTGCATCAATGATGATTACTCCGCCGGATATCCCGACAAGGTGGCTTTCTGGAATGGGGTTTTCTGTTCCTGTCCTGGATTCAGGTGTTTTAACGTGTGAGGTACCCAGGATTCGATCAACGAGAAGACCAAATGTAATTTTGCCATCAGAGAGAATGATCACCCGGTTAAAATCTGTAAGCCCGATCTCAGGTATCCCGAAAAATTTTCGAAGGTCGACCAATGAGATAATTCTTCCCCTGACAACGGATATACCTATAATAAAAGGTGGAATTCCTGGAATAGGAGTGATCTCACCCGTCAGGATCACTTCCCGGACGTATTGCATCAAAACGGCATACTCAACGTAACCAAGGGAAAACCTGAGTATCTCCGGGTATATGCCTTCATCTCCTCTCTCCTCCGGCATAGCAATAGCATCGGCCCGGCGGGCAAGGATATCCTGTGTCTCTCTATCTCCCGGTGGTTGTATGTCATAGGAGAGAGGCACATGAGAGATGTCATCAATAATAATTGAATCATCCTCTGCAATCCTGGTTCCCATGATATCTCCAGGTCGGCTCTCCCCAACAGTTCCTATACCCTCAACAGAATCGGCAAAGAGTGCGATCCCACTCTCTCCAAGGGATGTGATGACGAAGCAGTCGCTTGCCTGTACCGGGCGCTCTATTTGGGGTTGAATGCTGATTCGTGCGACCGGAACTACCC
The DNA here is from genome assembly GCA_003838065.1 of Methanocalculus sp. MSAO_Arc2. Classification (GTDB taxonomy): domain Archaea; phylum Halobacteriota; class Methanomicrobia; order Methanomicrobiales; family Methanocorpusculaceae; genus Methanocalculus. The sequence goes on along the minus strand of QZAC01000055.1, from coordinate 15,939 downwards.
GTCCATGGACATTGATGACACTTCCGTTCTGGTCATCGACTGCAATCATCCTTATGGTGGACTGGACGAGATCGAGTGGGAGGGCATATTTGATCCCGTTTGCACAGAAGCGGAGGTGTTCTGTCATGACAGATAATGAATTATCGTTATGGAGAAGAGATAATTGTTTTGGGGGCTGGATTGGCGGGTGTGACTATCCACAAAGATACACTACCTGAATCAATCCATGAGTATTGTTACAGCCGTCATTTTCTACGGTATCGGTCTGCATGTTCTCCAGGCTCTCGATTTCCCCCTATAGGTTGAGAACGCCTGTCATCCCCCTCCTGAGGGGTAGGTCTTCATCAAGAATAAGTTGTCAATCGTATCTGTTCATCGGTCTCTGTATTTTGATAGTCCAACCGTTCTGCTTTCGATTACGGGATCGAATATAGCGACCGGATTCACTCTGCGCTTCGTGAAATGTCGAAGATCATTTCGTTAGATATATCAATACCAATGGCTTAGCTATACAGGTGAAACCCGGACAGCGTCAGCAATTAGCAGAGAAGATAGCCGGAGAGATCACGCTCTCAGATATGCCTGGAAAAGCGCTCAAGAAGTGGCGCACCAGTTTTCAGATCTCTGCCGGTTCTCTTGCCGATCACCTCGGGTTCTCCCCGTCGGTGATCAGTGATTATGAGAGCGGAAGAAGGAAAAGCCCGGGAACAGCAGTAGTTGGAAAGATCGTTGACAGCCTCTTTGCAATTGATGAGGCAAATGGCGGCTCATGTGTGGAAAAATACTCAAAAATGCTCTTCTCAAATCTTGATGAGGATGTAATCTATGATCTTCATGATTTCTCAAATGCGGTTCCGGTACGTGAACTTACCGGATTGATCAATTGCCATTGTATCTGTGGTGATGGAAATCAATATGTTGTTGGCTATACGGTAGTGAACAGTTTAAATGCAATTCTAACCCTCTCACCCAATGAGTTCAACAGGATTTATGGCTGGAGCACTGAACGCGCGCTCATTTTTACTGATGTTTCGAGCGGCAAATCACCGATGGTCGCTATCCGTGTCACTCCGTTCAAACCTCCCTGCGTCATTCTTCAGGGTATCAATCATAATCATGTTCATCCGCTGGTACAAAAACTCGCTGAGCGTGATAGAATCTGCGTCTTCTCCACAGAAGAATCGGTTGAGGATATTATTGAAAAATTGAGGAAACAGGAATGGTAGGAATCATCACATATGGGGCATATATCCCGAAACTGCGGATCAAAGTCGAGGAGATCGCCCGGGTCTGGGGTGCAAATCCGACTGAGATCACAGGTGGACTTGGCGTCTATGAGAAGTCTGTTCCGGATATTGATGAGAATACGGCAACAATAGCAGTTGAGGCTGCACGAAATGCGCTAGCACGCAGATATGTCTCTAAAGATGATATTGGGGCGATATATGTTGGATCCGAATCTCACCCCTATGCCGTAAAACCAACGGCTGTCACTGTCGGCGAGGCGATTCTGGCAACTCCTGTCATGACAGCAGCAGATTACGAATTTGCTTGCAAAGCGGGAACAGCTGCGATCCAGACCTGTATGGGGCTTGTTGGATCGAATATGATGAAGTACAGCCTTGCAATCGGGGCCGATATTGCACAGGGTGCTCCCGGAGATGCTCTTGAATATACCGCGGCAGCCGGCGGGGCTGCATTTCTGATTGGACAGGATAATCCTATTGCAGAGATCACGGCGACTTATTCATATTCAACCGACACCCCGGACTTCTGGCGTAGGGAAGGCCAGGGATATCCCCGCCACGGGGGGCGGTTTTCTGGCGATCCAGGATATTTCAAACATACCTATGGGGCAAGCCGCCTCCTCTTTGAACAAGAGGGAACTGAGGCCGCTGATTATACGTATGCGGTATTCCATCAGCCAAATGCGAAATTCCCAACCCGTGCGGCTCAGGTGCTTGGATTCACCTCGGATCAGACCCGCCCCGGTCTTCTTGTTCCCAGAATCGGCAATACATATTCTGGTTCATCACCTCTTGGCCTTGTTGCAACACTGGATATTGCAGAGCCGGGTGATCGGATCTTTATCTGTAGTTATGGATCAGGTTCAGGGTCCGATGCCTTTGATGTCAGGGTAACAGATGCGATTGAAAATGAGATCGACCGATCGAAGGCACCGACCATTGAAGAGCTTCTCAGGGGTGTACGGTACCTGGATTATGCATTGTATGCCAGACACAAAGGAAAGATTTTGGTGCAACAATGAGAGATGTGGCAGTAATTGGAGTTGGATGCACGCAGTTTGGAGAGCGATGGGATACCTCGTTTCGACACCTCTTTATTGAGGCGGGGACACTCGCAATCGAAGATGCAGGGATTGGCGGGGAATTGATCGATGCATTATATGTCGGTAATATGAGTGCAGGCCGTTTTGTTGAGCAGGAGCATATCGGAGCTTTGATTGCAGATTACGCAGGGCTTACACACGCAGGCAATATACCTGCAACACGGGTGGAGGCTGCGTGTGCATCCGGTGGACTTGCCTTCAGGCAGGCGGTCCTGGCGGTGGCATCGGGGATGGAGGATATCGTTGTTGCAGCAGGTGTTGAGAAGATGACCGATGCGGGTGACTCAACCGATGTCCTGGCAGCTGCTGCAGATCGGGAATGGGAAGGGTTTGCAGGTGCAACGTTTCCAGGTCTCTATGCAATGATCGCAACCGACTATATGCACCGGTACTCTCTTACCCGTGAACAGCTTGCAATGGTTTCTGTGAAGAACCACCATCATGGCTCAATGAACCCCATTGCACAGTTTAGAAACGAGATAACCATTGAAACTGTGCTCAGATCGACACTTGTCGCAGACCCTCTTCGTCTCTTTGATTGTTCTCCGGTATCAGATGGGAGTGCGGCGGTGGTCATTGCACCGCTTGATCGTGCACGGGATTTTACCGATGCACCCGTTGAGGTGATTGCTTCGGCACAGGCGAGCGATACGATTTCGCTCCATGAGAGAAGAGAGATATCAACACTCGATGCAACGGTGGCGGCAGGGAACCGGGCTTTTTCACGTGCCGGCATCGAGCGGAAGGAAATTGATCTCCTTGAGGTGCATGACTGCTTCACAATTGCTGAGATCTGTGCTATTGAGGATCTGGGCTTTGTGAAAAAGGGAGAGGCGGGTTACCTCTACGAGGAGGGTCAGACCTCGATCGGTGGAGATCTACCAGTGAATACTTCAGGTGGCCTGAAGGCCTGCGGCCATCCTGTCGGAGCAACCGGGATCAAACAGGTCTGGGAGGTTGTCACCCAGCTCCGGGGTGAGGCCGGGAGCCGGCAGGTTGATGGTGCCGAGATCGGGATGACGCAAAATGTTGGCGGGTCCGGTGCAACGGTCGTCTGTCATATCTTCAGGAGGACATGAGTATGACAGTTGCGCGATTCTGGAGGATGATCCCCCAGCGATACAATCTTATCGGAATGAAGTGCGAGACATGCGGAAAAGTCTACTTCCCGCCGCGATCCCTCTGTCCTGAATGCCGGAGGGATGGCAGGATGAATGAGTATCACTGCTGTGGTCGCGGGAAGGTGGTCACGTATTCTGTGATCAGAACGGCAAGTGATCAATTCTCGAATATGACTCCATATGTGCTTGCGATCATCGAGCTTGAAGAAGGATGCCGTCTCACCTCACAGGTGATCTGCGATCCCCAGGACATCCGGATTGGGATGCCGGTTCGATCAGTCTTCAGGGTCATTGTTGAGGACGGTCCATCAGGGATCATTCATTACGGAACGAAATTTGTCCCGATCTAAGGATGGAATTCTCTTTTTTATCACATTGTAAGGTAGATCGGTATCGTCAAAGATCTATTTTGATATCATAGACAGCATGCCACCTCCCTGCCGAGTATGATCGGAGGTACCGCTCAGTGACAGGAGCGCCGGGGAGGCTCTCATCGATTACGTCGCTGTATTCTCCCTCCCTCTCCTGGAGAACATAGAGGTGAATGGTACCGTACGGCCGAATAATCCGGCTTGCCACCGGAAGAAATGCATGGGCAATGAGAGGGAGGTTCATCACTATACGATCGAAGCGCGCAGGGAAGAGAGAGTCAAGGGATCGTGCGTCGCCGAACATGGGAAGGATATTTCTGATATGGTTTCCTGCGAGGTTTTGTTGGAGAAGGTGGATTGCAGATGGGTTTTTATCACAGGCTAGAACCCATTGCGCACGGTCCGCTACTGTGATGGCAAACGGCCCGACTCCACAGAACATGTCGCAGACCTTCTCACCCTCAGAAATACTGGACCGGATTCGCTGGCGCTCGGTAGCAAGGCGGGGGGAAAAGTAGGCAGTCGAGAGGTCGATTGTAAACCGGTGGCCGTATTCGATGCATGTTGTTTTTGTGGTGGGAATGCCGGCGAGAAAGGTGAAGTTCTTTGTGCGATATTCTCCTTCAATTGGGCCTTCAGAACAGAGCACGGTATGGGTAGAAGGGCGGGCGGCCAGGATCTCTTCAGCTCCTTTTATATCTGCTTCCTGCATGATCGCGATACCACCCACCTGTTCGTGCCGGGGGAGTGGAGGATGTTTCCTGACCGGATGAAAAAGAGCGCGTTCAGTGCCGGGAGGAGATCGGGTGACCGGGATGAGAAGATCAGCCCCATCTGGCTCTGGCCTCAGGGTGGTATCAAGGGTACCGCTTTCGATCAGCTTCTGCCGTGTTATCTCACCGTCCTGTTTCTGTACCCTGACAGCCCATGCAGGTATCATCCTGTACTGGATGGTGCGGATAGTTCTTATTGGTGTTCCGTCTACACTTCAGTATGGGAAAAAAAGTGCCGGTGATCCTCCGGGATGTATCCCGGGGTGGGCGGATAACCGAACAGGATGCGGCAACCCTCTTATCTGCAACAGGACGTGATGTTTTCCGGGTTGCAGAGACCGCAGATGAAGTGCGGGCATTAATGGTTGGGGATTCTGTAACGTTTGTCCGCAACCAGAATATCAATGTAACAAATATCTGCGTGAATGCATGCGGGTTTTGCGGGTTTTCGAAGCGGCCTGATGAACCTGGTTCTTATGAATATTCGCTTGAAGACATTGAAAGAAAGGCAAGAGAAGCAGTTGAAAAACATACTATCACCGAGATCTGCTCGGTTTCAGGCCTCCATCCAGATTATGATGCCAATAGGTATGCCGGTATCATTGAAGCAATCCGAAGAGGCGCACCAGGGGTCCATATTCATGCAGGCAACCCGATGGAAATTGCCTATGCTGCACGTCAGAGCGGCATATCGACCATTGATGTGATTGAGAGACTACGAGATGCCGGTCTGGCCTCGCTCTGCGGAACAGCTGCTGAAATCCTTGTCGACAGCGTTCGCGACCGGATATGTCCTGGTAAAATACTGACTGAGGAATGGACTCGTATCGTCTCAGAATGTCACCGGATGGGTATTCCGACGACAGCTACAATCATGTACGGGCATATTGAAACCGATGCGGATCGTGCTCGCCATCTGGCAGTCATTCGGGGGATCCAGGATGAGACTGGAGGCTTCACCGAATTTGTTCCCCTATCGTTTATCCATCCGCAGACACGGATATACAGGAGCGGTGAGGCGCGTGCCGGGGCGACGGGAAGAGAAGATATTCTGATGCATGCGGTTTCCCGGCTTTTTCTGGACAATATACCAAACATTCAGGTCTCCTGGGTAAAACTCGGCCAGAAAATGGCGCAACTGCTTCTGCTCTCGGGTGCAAATGATCTCGGAGGGACGGTGTATGAGGAGTCGATCTCAAAGAGTGCGGGAGCTCTCGAGACTGACTTCCTGGATCCTCTTGTGATGCAGAGAATGGCAGAGGATATTGGCAGGACACTTTCAGAGCGAACAACCCTGTACCAACCGATCTGAGAAGGCTTTCGATATTTTAAGCCGGAAGCTCAGCCATTCAGGGCGTGGCCGTTCGCCAGCCAAAGGTACATTGCCAATAGTGAGAAAGGTCTGATCATGGATACGCATCTGAGGGATCTCAGGGAAGGCAGGTTGAAACTTTATGCCCTTGAGAAATTATTGTCACCTGATGAAGCTGTGACCGTCAGGCGGAAGTTTCTCGAAGAGGAAACTGGATCAGATCTCTCCCGGCTTGGTTCATATACCATTCCAATCGATTTCGTGGTGGCAAGAAACTGTGAAAATATGGTTGGGTGTGTTCAGGTCCCGGTCGGGGTTGCAGGCCCGATTACGGTGAAGGGAGAGTTTGCAGAAGGTTCTTTCTGGCTTCCGCTTGCAACAACTGAAGGTGCGCTTGTGGCGTCGGTAAACCGGGGCTGCTCTGCTGTCTCGAAGGCCGGGGGTGCGGAGGTCCGGATCCTTCGGGACGGAATGACCCGGGCTCCTGTTTTTGCGGCAGATTCGGTTGCCCATGCCCATCAGGTAGCAGCGTTTGCAGAAGCTCATCTGATGGATATTCGAAAGATAGCTGAATCGACGACATCGCACGGTGAATTGATCGGGCTTGCACCTTATATCGTCGGGACGAGTGTCTTCCTCAGGTTTGAGTTCGATACAAAGGATGCGATGGGCATGAATATGGTGACCATCGCCTCGCAGAAAGCGGCGGAGTTCATCGCAGAGAAGACAAATGCCAGGCTTGTCGCTCTATCCGGGAATATGTGCACAGACAAGAAGCCTGCTGCCATCAACCTGGTGGAGGGGCGGGGCAAGACGGTCACTGCCGGGGTGTTTCTCGCAGATGATCTCTGCCGCAAGGTCTTCAAGTGCGATTCTGCCTCCCTGACTGAAGTGAATTCCCGGAAGAACCTTGTCGGGTCTGCCCGGGCCGGGGCGCTTGGGTTCAACGCGCATGCGGCAAATATCATCGCTGCGCTCTATATTGCCTGCGGCCAGGACCCGGCCCATGTGGTGGAGGGATCATCCTGCATCACGACAGCCGATCCGATGAATGGGGGGGTATATGTTGCGGTGACGCTTCCGGCTGTGCAGGTCGGAACCGTTGGCGGCGGGACTGGGATTGCGACCCAGCATGCCTGCCTCTCGCTCCTCGGTGTCGCCGGGGGAGGGGATCCTCCGGGCAGCCATGCAAAGGCGTTTGCCGAGATTGTAGCAGCAGCGGTCCTCGCAGGGGAACTGTCGCTCCTCGGGGCGCTTGCGGCGCAGCACCTTGCACGGGCGCATAAGGACCTCGGGAGAGGGTAGTGTCAGTTGGTGAGGGTTGATTCAAGTTCGGAAAAGCAAACTATCTCTTTTCGTCCATGAAAAACGGGAGTGTTTTTAAAAGGTCGGGACCCATTGTGATGGCGAGAGGCATATATTATAGACCCCCCCCCTTCCGGCGTTTGCGGTGAGGGGAAGGCATTTTGGCCATAACATGAGTTTCAGAATAGTATCAGAAATACCCGACGGATGACGAAAGGGGTTACAAGTTTTATGAGCAGTGGTATGATTTTTCCGCTACCCTTCTCCGCTTCTCTTCGCTCGGCTATCTGTCTTTTTGTGCAGGATATCAGGACTCCAGCTCCGATTCCTCCGAGAAATGCGAAGAAGACAGCCGCCACAGGATATTTCCTGATCAAATCTTTCAGCTGAAAGAAAGGTCGGAAGGCGACGTGTGTCTTCCCTGTCTTTCTCCAGACCTGATTGAACATGTCAACATTCCATAATTGGATCGTGCTTCAGTTTATATGAACGTATTCTGCTCGACTTCTGGGTTACCTGAGCTTTGAAGCGATCAGTCCAATGAGGAAGCCTGCACTGGCTGCGATGGCAACAGATGTGATTGGATGGTCGGAAATGAAACTTTCGAGAGTCTCGGCTCTTTCCTTCATAACCGCTGCCTCTTGTTCAGCAATGGTTTTAATGGTCTTTTCGGCATCCTGAACCGTCTTTTTGACCTCTTTTTCCAACTCAGAAGCGTCTGGTATCTTCTCTGGTGCAAGGCTCCTGATTTTTTCCTCCAGATCCAGAACCAGGGTTTCAAGTTCTTCTCCCTCGATCTTCGTCCTGGTATTCTTGAGTTTTTTTGCCGCATCTTCAAATGCTGCGGCTGCCTGGGCTTTCAGTTCTTTGATATCAACTTCCGGAGTTTCTTCTTCCTTCTTCGTCATGGTGTTACCTCCTGACAGATGAGGCGTTTCAGTCTGTCCCGGACAGGTGATTGTAGAGAACTACTATATATATGTGTCTATGGAAGTGCAGAGGTCTGTCTGGCATTCGTTAATCTCCAGGATCTGACCATTTTGACCTCCGTTCCCCGTTATCGTTTTCCGGGGCTCTTTGGTTTTATTCCACTTTCCCGGCAGTCGGCTATGCCGTCCTCGAAGGTCCCTTTGTAATAGATCTTCACCGGTACCAGCTCACCCTTTTGGAAGGCAGCCATCTGGCGGTCAAAGCGCTTCTGGATATGCCGCTTTTGTTCTTTTATAAAATGGTTGTGGAGACACTCGAGGAATGCGATTTCCTGGTTCAGATATGCTTCTTCATATGCTTTAACCATATTCGCGATCCCCTCTGCCTCGTCATGTGTGATCTCAACATGGTAATCACCATGCTGGTTAAGGCCGGAGATCTGGCGCCAGTCGATCGTGCCATCTTCTCCCTCCTCGCGATGGAGCATGTATGGGTAGATGCGGCAGATACCCATTCTGTGAGGGTAAATGGTGCACCTGCGGTCCGGGTCAAGGAAATAACACCCCCCATCATCGTTGGTCCTGAGCGTGTACCCGGAGGTATAGAGAACTCCATTCTGATCGCAAAAAGCAAAGTGAGGAGCCGGGATGAGAGCCTCCGGATTGACTGCCTGCACCCGCACTGTGTCATTATCAAGGAGGCAGACATGGTCATTGAACTCGCGGGTGCAGCATCGCCCACAACTGGTGCAGGAAAAACCAACATCCTGGATGATGGCGATCAGCTCTGCTACGGGATAGGTGAGGAGGATATCACGTTCATCTTTGAGGTCCTTGATCCTGCGGGTAATCCGGTCCTTAGCGGGATCTCTCATCTCTACTTAGATTGGGTATACAGGGAGAAAGGAGTTGTGGGTCTTTTCTTCTGAGAAGCCTTGATCGTGGATTCTGGTAATGCACACAGTATAGAGCTATCTGTTCCCTGCATCCGCTATGTTTATCCTTCCTGCCGGTATGAACAATACATCAGGGAACACCATGGAGGAGATACTCACGGGGAGGCAGAAGATGCCCCCGGCGGCGCAGATACCCCGGGGCACCTGCAAGCTCTTTGGGGCGATTAAAGCGCTTGGCACGATACGAAAGAGTACAATCCTTGTCCATGGGCCAAAAGGCTGTGTTTACCATATCAACTACATCCTCGGGATGCGGGGTGACCGGCCTTCTGAGATATACACTACCTCTCTTGATGAACATGATGTCATCTTCGGTGCGGAACAGAAACTCAAAGACGCTATCTCTTACCTTGATTCGATGCTCAGCCCGGATCTTCTCTTTGTTCTATCCTGTTGCAGTTCAGGGATCATCGGCGAGGATGTTGATCATGCCGTCAACAACACAGAAACGAGATCGCGGGCAATTGCAATTGATGCGGGCGGATTTGAAGGTGATTTTCACGATGGATACAGCGAGACTCTCTGCCAGCTTGTCAGGGAGTTTGCAACAGAGACCAGCGATCTTTCTTTGTCCCCTGCTGAACGCTCCGTCAATCTTATCGGCATGCTCAGAAGCGGCCCTGATCTTGCTGAACTCAGGAGAATGCTGGGTTCTATCGGTATCCCGGTACATGCAGTCCTCACCGCCGCCGCGTCCATACGTGATCTCGAAGACCTCCACAGGGCCGCACTCAATATCGTCGTCTGCGAACCTGCTGGTCTCGCAGCTGCCATGCTCCTTGAAGAACTGTATGGGACCCCCTATATTGTTGAGGAGATACCAATTGGATGTCGATCATCGATCCGATTCTTACAGCAGGTGGCAGCTGCCCTTGGTATCCCGATACCGGATTTTGCGGGTATTCCATACCCTGATGCTCCCCCAAACACCTCTCATTCTCCTGGTATCCCGTTCATCTGGGGCCTTAACGATCGGCGTATCGCCCTTGCCGGTGGTCCCACGCGTTCGATCTCGATGATCCGGTTCCTTGCAGAATACGAAGCAGCGCCACGGCTCGTAATTTTGGATTTTGCTCCTGTTGGCAGCCCGTTCAGGGAAAAAATCCGCTCGCTTTTACACCCCTCAGTTGAGATCCTTATCGAGCCTGAATACGAGACGATTATGGAGAAGCTGCAGGATGAAAAAGTAGATCTTTTAATCGGAGGGCTCCTTGAGCAGCCGATGGCGCAGGTACTTGGAATCGAGCATATAGACATTATGCATGGGAGCAGAAAGACGGTCGGCTTTTCCGGAGTGAAGGAACTGGAATTGGTTCTTGGTGCAGGCCATGATCCTGATACAACCTGACCTCTTTTGTCCTGCTTGTTATCACTTCCCCGGTGACCAAAGCTCAATTCCCTTCTCGGTTGAGGAGGCGACGAAGAGGTCTGATTGATGGGAAAAAAATCGCATCTTCATTGTTATTCTCTGCTTTGCCCGGTGTATCTCCTCACTCAGATGCACATTATCTTTAATGCATCATAACATATCCCAGATCCTCTCTCTTCTCTCCTCACAACTCAATAACGAATGACTGAAATGAGCAGAAGAGCTGATAGTACCCTGTATGCGCTCTTGCATGGTTCTTTTCCATGGCCCCCCGGGATTTGCCTGGTTTAAAAACAAAGGATCATGCGATACATCCAAAAAGAAAAGCCATCTAATCAGAAGGAATACCTCACAATTCTGTGCCGTACGTCCTCGTGGTTGTAGAAAATTTTATGTAGCCCCATAAACCACGCAACAACACGGAATGGTGATGTATATGCAACAGATGCCTGGAGAAGGCTCGCCGGTTATCCCGGCGGGAGGAAGTATCTATCGAGAAGGAACAGAAGAAACCCGGGGACGTGATGCCCTGCACCTGAATATCACTGCTGGAAAGGCAGTGGCAGCTGCCATCCGGACAACACTTGGTCCACATGGAATGGATAAGATGCTTGTTGATTCGATAGGCGATGTTGTCATCACAAATGATGGCATCACTATCCTTCAGGAGATGGAGATCGAGCATCCTGCGGCGAAGATGATGATTGAAGTTGCAAAAGTCCAGGATAGTGAAGCAGGTGATGGTACAACGACTGCCGTTATCATCGGCGGAGAGCTTCTCAGGATGGCAGAGGATTTAATCGATCAGGATCTTCATCCGACAATCATAGCTGAAGGATACCGCATGGCACAGGAGAAAGCAAAAGAAATTCTCTCAGAAATCTCATTTGAGGTACACCCGGATGACACTCAATTGTTACGCGCGATCGCAGAAACAGCGATGACCGGTAAAGGTGCAGAAGCGGTCAAAGAACAACTATCGGATTGTATAGTACAGGCGGTCGGGATGGTCGCCCGCGAAAAAGGCACATGCGAAGTAGATGACATCAAAATCGAAAAGAAAGTCGGGGGATCTTCAGAAGACTCAGAAATTGTTGATGGGATCATCATCGATAAGGAGCGGTTGAACCCTGCGATGCCGGAATGTGTCTCCAATGCAAAGGTTCTCCTTTTAAATACTGCAGTCGAACTCAGGCAGACCGAAATTGATGCGGAGATCAGTATTACAAATCCGGAACAGATCCAGGAATTCCTTCGGAAGGAAGAGGAGATGGAGAAGGCCCTTGTTGATCGCATTGTCGCTTCCGGGGCGGATGTTGTCTTCTGCCAGAAGGGAATTGATGAATTTGCAGAGAAAGAGCTTGCCAAAGCAGGTATCTTTGCTCTCCGTCGCCTGAAGAAATCTGATATGGAGAGGCTTGCCGATGCAACCGGTGCGGAGATCGTCTCCTCCTTTGATACACTATCTTCAGATGATCTCGGCTTCGCCGGGGAGGTTGAGGAGAAGAGGATCGCAGGAAAACGGATGGTTGTCGTTTCGAAATGCCAAAATCCAGGGACGGTTTCTATCATCGTCAGCGGCGGCTCCGATCATGTCGTAAACGAACTTCTGCGTGCAGTAGATGATGGAGTGCATGTCGTCTGTTCTGCTTTTGAAGAAAATATGGCTGTTCCTGGTGGCGGTGCTTCCGAGGTTGCTCTCTCTCGCCGCATCCGGGAATATGGATCAGGTGTCGGCGGTCGTCCCCAGCTTGCTATTGAGGCATTTGCAGGCGCCCTTGAGGTCATCCCAAAGACATTAGCCGAGAATGCCGGGCTTGATCCGATCGATATGCTTGTAGACCTCCGCACTGCTCATGGTAACGCAGGGAGGATGTATGGAATCGATCCTGATTTGGGAATACCAGTTGATATGAAAGAGGCAGGTGTTGTGGAACCTCTCCGCGTCAAGACCCAGGCAATCTCATCTGCTACCGAGGCCGCTGTTATGATCCTCAGGATCGATGAGATCATAGCTGCTTCCAAAAGTGACATGCCTGGTGAAGAGGAGATGGCTAAAATGGGAGACATAGGTGGCATGGGCGGTATGCCGATGATGTAGCTGTCGACTATTGATTTCTTAACCAATCTATAATTTTTTATATTATTTTTTGTAGTGATGCCTTCCAGATACTCTCTTTTCCAGTTTCAGCAGAATCCCAGCATAATATTTATTGCCTCTCGTCGCAGGAAGATTATCTATGGAACCTTCGATTCAGCCCAGAATGGTCCGACCGGGTGATGTTGCGCCAAATTTTACCTTGAAAGATCAGAATGATGAAACATTCAGTCTCCTGGAACACCATCAGAAAAATGTTATTCTCTCTTTTCATCCACTTGCATGGACGGATAAATGTGCAGCCCAGATGCTTTCACTTGAAGAGAATCGTGAGATTTTAGCATCATTGAACACCATTGCGGTTGGGATCAGTGTTGATTCTCTCCCCTGCAAAAGGGCCTGGGCAAAAAGCCTGGGTATTACGCAGACCCAGATCCTCTGTGATTTCTGGCCGCATGGACAGGTTGCCCGGCTTTATGGGCTTTTCCGTGAAACAAACGGATTTTCTGAACGCGCAAATGTCATCATTGACAGGGAACAGAACGTGATTTTTTCAAAAGTCTACCCTGTTCACAGCGTCCCTGATATCCATGAGATTATTTTCTTCCTGGAAAAAGCTTGAATTAATTTGACATTACCATAATTTTATGATCTAACAGGCTTTAAGTCCCGAAATTCGTTTTGGGTAAAATTCTGACGAAACTCAGGATGCCTACTTTCGTACTTCCAATCTCTTTCATTCTTTGCAATGGGAAACACTAATATCCCGTACAGTGATCCAGTACATATGTTCTCCAGATTGCGTGCCCTCTTTGGCCGCCCTGAGGAGCCTCCAGAGCCAAAAACGATTGTTTTGAGTGATTTGCCTGCCTGGCTCGATGAAGAGGAACGGAGGATCCAGTTCAATCTAGAAAAGAGTTTTGAGGCGCCAAAGGCAGAATTTGAGGTTGCACTCGATCAACTTGCTGATCTCATAGAAGAATTCGAAGAAGAGCCAACACATACAGATGATGGGATTTTACTCCATCCAAAAGTAAAGTCGGTTATGAAGACGGCGCGTCCCCAGACTGTTCGCTCTCTTCGTGGGGCTCTTGAAAAACGGCCTTCTGGTGATCCCACAACCTGGTATACCATCTCAACCGATATTCTTAAATCAGTGATCGCCACTGCAAAAGGACCTGCCAAGCATCTGCATATCGTATACAAAGAGGAGATACCATTACTTCGCCGGATTATCAAAGATATGGGCAGAGCTGTCAATTCGATGACAAAAGCCCTTGATGAGGCTGCAAAGGAAAGAGAAACAATCCTGAAGATCAGATCCATTCACGATACAATTGATGAAGTCATTGAATCGATAGAATCAGCAGAAGAGCGGGTGCATAAAAAGGGGGCACTCGCAGCTTCCCTGTTGCAGGAGCTTCAATCGAAAGAGCAGGAGTTTGGATCCCTACAAACGGCTCCCCTTAAAACAAAGATTACACAGGCTGAAGCAGAAGTGGAAACTGCTATTCAGAAATACGCACAGGTGCGGGCGCCTGCTGCGGCCGTTCTCAGAAGAGCTGAAAAACTTCTTAAACGGCATAAGGCACCAATTGATATACTGAAACCACTTCATGATCTTGCCGAAAGCCAGGTCCCCTATCCAGAGAGTGCAGCTGCGATTGAACCTGCCCTTCAGAGCATCAGGTCACTTCTTCAGTCAGGTGAACTTCAGCTAAAGAACCGTGAGGAACAACAGCTCTTTGGGGATGGCACGTTCATAATGGAGCTTGAAAAAGCAATTGCCGCATATCAAAAGGCACAGGATCGGCTTTCTCAGGTACAGGCTGAAGCAGAAGCCGATCCTGGGTATCAGGCGGAACAAAAGCTTCGAAACGAGATTGAAAATCTGAAAAAAGAGCATGATCAGGCTGTTGTGGAAGCTGCTTCTGCACGGGAAGACATAGTCAGGTGGAAGGAAGAATATGCCCGGCTGGCAGATGAGTTGCAGGAGTTTTTGTCTTCATATGCTGACATTGAATGTCAGCTGAAATAAGTCCTAATCGCTGTCATAATCTCTTCTGGATGCCGTGTTCCAAGGAGCACCTTCTCTTTGGTTTTTTTTGTGCATCTGATGACCTGGTTTCCGCTGACAATATACGCAATACCCTCTCCAAGGCAGAACCGGATCCCCCATCCCCCGCAGTCGCGGATTGGCCGAACAGTGATGAGGTCAACGGCTAAAAGATCATTCCAGGGAATGATCCTTTTCTTCCATACAACCGGAGGCATCCGGTAGATGATTCCGTCGACCGATACCCTTGTTTCAAGCCGGAGTGTCGCAAAGAGAAGGGGGATCAGAATGCCGATTACCGCCAGGAGTAACAGCTGAACGGGACCCATCGTATCTCCCTCAATAAGGATTGTATACCAGGTGATAACAGCAACTCCGGCGACAAGTGCAATGATCAATGGATGGCGGAAGTACTGGGTTTCGTTGTATTCAAGGCTCATTGATTGATACCTGGTATATGAGCAACTATCACTATAATAATTGATAGGATAGGGACAATCCGATAGTAGAAATAATACTATCAACCGGCTCAGGTCACGTGATGGGGCGTAACAGTATCCACAACACACGTTGTGGGTATTATGCCTGTACTATCGGGAAATAACGGACACTATCTATCACCTGGATATGGGGGTTCTATAGCCAGTTTCGACCAATCTCAGATCAGGAGACTTCAGTGGTGAGGACGTATACCTTTGATGAATGATGCAGTTCTACCATGTATATGAACAATAACCACAACGCCATACTTGGGGTCGTTGGAAGTCCAAGGAAAGGTGGCAATTCGGATATACTTCTTGAGCACATTCTGAAAGGTGCGGGTGAAACGGGAGCAGCGACTGAAGCGATATATCTCCGGGATTACCAGTTCTCCTCCTGCACCGGCTGTGAAGCATGCAGAAAAGATGGCGTCTGCACAGGACTGTATGACGGTATGACCCTGCTGTATCCGAAAATCTTCGCATCACAGGCCCTTGTCCTGGTCTCCCCGACCCATACCTACAACATCACCGCGATGATGAAGGCCTTCATCGACCGGTGCTACTGCTACTATGATTTTGCTGATACCCGGCCACGGGCGTGGTCAAGCCGGCTTGCCGGCCAGGGGAGGAAGGCTGTCATCGCCTCGGTATGCGAACAGGAGAATAAAGAGGATATGGGGGTTGCAATGGAGGCTCTCCGGCTTCCGCTCCAGGCGATGGGGTATGAGATTGTTGCAGAGATTACCGTCTTCTCACTCTTTGACCGGGGTGCGGTGCGGAACTGCCCGGATGTTCTTGAAGAGGCGGAGCTTGCGGG
>QZAC01000054.1 GCA_003838065.1 Methanocalculus sp. MSAO_Arc2 | reverse complement strand
TTAAAGGGATGCGCACCCCCCCACCACCCGGGAGTATTTGTCGGATACCGGTTATGGGCCAGCCAGATGTAGCCTTCATACCGTTCTATCTGGTAGAAATCTGCGACTGCTTCAGGCCATCCGGATGCCTTGAAGATGCCGATATTCTTACCTGAGGAGAAGACGAGGGCACCTGGAATTGTGGTGTTGATCTTCATAACAAGCATCATTACGATATCCTCTTCAGGGGTGTCGCTCCCTGGCATCAACGAGCCGTCCGGCTTGAAAAAATACCGCCAGGGGATATGTGTCCGCCTGAGGCCTGGTTGTTCTACTGTTGGGATCTCCTCCTCGTATTCTATCCTGCCCCAGGAATGCAGGACAGTATCGACGGCCACTTTTGGCTCAACCAGGTTGTTAAAGAATATATGAAGGGCATAATAGTCTGCAAAATCAGGATACACACCATATGCCGCATATCCTGAACCCTCACCACTCCCCCGTTCATCCATCATTGCAAGGGCGTCTCGAATTCGGGATCCATCCATTTCTTCTCTGGACCGATCAACCACACTGATTATTCCGCACATGAATCATCACACGATAATATTTGTACTCTGGTTATTGCATATACATGGTTGTTCAATAAACTATTTATAGTAATCAGTAGAAGAATACTTCCATATGTCAGGAGATGACGTGTCCAGAATGCTGGAAAAGATAGAGGAAGATCGGGTCCGGTTTATCCGGCTCCAGTTTACCGATATAATGGGTGTGGCCAAGAATGTTGCTATTCCAGCCAGGCAAACCGAAAAAGCGCTCACTGAAGGTATAAGCTTTGATGGCTCATCCATCATGGGGTTTGCCCGGCTGGAAGAGTCGGATATGCTGCTGAAACCTGACATATCGACCTACAGTATCCTCCCATGGAGACCTGAGGCGACCCGTGCTGCCAGGTTTATCTGTGATGTCTATACGCCGAATGGAAAACCCTTTGAGGGTGATCCGCGCTACGTCCTGAGAAAACAGGTTGAAGAGGCGGCCAAAATGGGTTATGTCTTCAACACAGGCCCTGAACTCGAATTTTTCCTCTTTCGTCAGGAGGATGGAAAGCCCACCCTGAAATTCCAGGATGTGGGTGGATATTTCGACCTGGCGCCAACCGATCTTGCCGAGGATGTCAGGCGGGATATTATCCTTGCATTAACTGACATGGGCTTTGATATCGAAGCCTCGCACCACGAGGTTGCCGAATCACAGCACGAGATCGACTTCAAATACGGTGATGCACTGACCACTGCGGATAATGTGCTCACCTTCAAATTTGCAACAAAGACGATTGCGCTCCAGAAAGGGCTCCATGCCACCTTTATGGCAAAGCCTATCTATGGGATCAATGGATCCGGCATGCATACGAACTGTTCACTTGGGACGATGGATGGGCAGAATGCATTCTATGATCCTGATGCGCCAAAGCAGCTCTCGGATACTGCAATGAAGTTTATCGGAGGTCTTCTGAAGCATGTGAAAGCGATCACAAGGATAGCAAATCCGACGGTAAATTCGTATAAAAGGCTAGTTCCCGGATATGAGGCGCCGGTCTATATCGGGTGGAGCGCCTCAAACCGCAGTGCCCTTGTCCGTGTTCCGGCACCGCGCGGCCGGAGCACCCGGATTGAACTGCGGAGTCCGGATCCGACCTGTAATCCGTACCTCACCTTTGCCGCCATCCTTGCAGCCGGCCTTGATGGTATCAGAAACGAGATCGATCCGCCTCAGAGTATCGACCGCAACATCTTCCATATGACTGCGGAAGAGCGAATGAGCAATGGGATCGAGACCCTTCCGGGGAGCCTTTTCGAGGCAAACCAGTTCCTGATGGCAGATCCATTGATCTGCGGCATTCTCGGGGAGCATGTCGCCGGGAACCTTAACTCGATTGCGGAAATCGAATGGGATTTATTCAGGACTGCGGTCACCGACTGGGAGACGAACCGGTACCTGTCCATCTACTAAACTCTCTTTTTTTGGTTCTTCTCCATATTTCTGAAGGCCCTTACTATCCAAAGGTCATAATAATACATGAATAGTCTCAATTCGCTATTGTCTGACCAATGTGGATAGTAAAATGTCATAATATATTTTGACATTCATACAATCTACTACATCTTCCTCTTTAAGCTTATTGGTGGTAGAAGAGTCAGAGACAGGCATGGAGTAACGCTAGTTAGGGGGCTCCGGTACTCTCGTGTCAGAAGCCCCCCACCGCCCCTTTTCCGTCCGCAAATGCTCCGCAGCGAGGTTGAGCTGGGTTGCCGCAGATGCAGCGCGGGAGGGGCGGGAATGCTTCGGGGGCTTTCAGAGGAGATATGCCCCGATTCTTTCAGAATCGCCTTTCAGGTTGCTCTGATGAGCAAGGGCTTATCACCTCTGCCAGCCTGCCTCTTTCGCTTACCCCGCCCCCCGATATCCGCGCCGCAACTGCTTCAGTCCTACCTGATTATTTTGGTTGCTGCATCGGGATCTCTACTCGGTATCTTTTCCCACGTTCCGAAGAATTCAGGAAAAACCTGGTGATCAGAATTTTGGAGAAGAGTCCCTTTTTTAATGATGTATCTGGTATATCGGAGCTGGATCTCTGTATGCCAGCTCTCCTGCGAGCAGGTCACTGAGGGATACACAGGATCTGCCATCCAGGGTACACAATTATCAGTTCGATTTCCGATCACATTCGATAGATATCTTTATATGTAGTTGTACTTCAGTTAAATTTATATACTGATGGAAGGAAGTTATTTTTATAATGTGAATCAATTTGTGATATGGCTTCACGGGTGTGCCCTGATGCCTGATTAATGGAGATTATATATGAATATTCGAAGGCCAAATGCAAATGAAGCTCTCGGTACATACAACCGCTCCCGGGATGTAGTTCCGATGTCCGGTCTCTGTTCACGTTGCGTGGATGGATGCAAAGGTGGATGTGATATCTGGCTCTCTTCTTTCCGCAGTCGTGAGGTGATCTATCCAGGTACATTTGGTGAGATCACTGCAGGTGCTGATAAGAACTACCCGGTGGATTACTCGCATCTGAATATCCAGGGGTATGCAGTGGGTGCGAAAGGACTCCCTGAGGGTGTCGAGGGCAATCCTGATACAGCCATCTTCACCTCGACAGATACCACGACCGAGTACGGCTGGGATGTCAAGGTCCCGATGCGGGTGCCGATCTTCACCGGTGCACTTGGTTCGACTGAGATTGCCAGGGTGAACTGGGACCATTTTGCAATTGGTGCGGCAATATCGGGGATTACTCTTGTCTGTGGTGAAAATATCTGTGGAATCGATCCGGGGCTTGTCCTTGATGCGCAAGGGAAAGTGAAGGAGTGTCCGGAGATCGATCGGCGGATTACAACCTATAAGGATTTTCAGAACTCCTTCGGGGAGATCCTGGTTCAGCTCAATGTTGAGGACACACGGTTTGGCACAGCAGAGTATGTCTCATCAAAGCATCACCTTGAGACGATCGAGCTGAAATGGGGTCAGGGTGCAAAATGCATCGGTGGTGAGATTAAGGTTGATTCTCTTCGATATGCAACCGATCTCAAGAACCGTGGCTACCTCGTTATTCCTGATCCGACACTC
>QZAC01000053.1 GCA_003838065.1 Methanocalculus sp. MSAO_Arc2 | reverse complement strand
CTTCTGCAAGCGGCAGGCCCACATACCCGAGGCCGACGACGCAGACGGTCTGTGAGAGGATGTCCGGAGGGCTGTTCTCTTTTGTTTTGGTTTTCTGTTGCATGGATTGGGTACTCCTGGTGTCTGGTACACGAGTCTTACATACGTGTCTGGGAAACGATCTGGAAAGCTGTCTCGCAAACGCCTGTGGCTGGTGACGTTGTAATCGTAGAGTTTGTGATTCTTTCAAGATAAACGTCATGGTCAGTCATTCATAGCCTGCGAAGAGCCTATCGCCACCGCCGTCTGGAACCACGGGAACTACGGCGTACATAATACGGTGACTCTTCTCCAAAATTCTGATCGCCAGGTTTTTCCTGAATTCAACGGATCGTGGGAAAAGATCCCGTTAGAGATCCCGATGCAACAACCGAATCATCAGGAGTGACAGAAAGCAGGTGCGGCGCGGGTATCGGGGGGCGGGGTCAGCGAAGGGATCAGGCGGACAGAGCTGATAAACCCTTGCTCAAAAGAGCAACCTGAAAGGCGATTCTGAAAGAATCGGGGGTGTATCTGCTCTGGCAGCCCCCGGAGCATTCCCGCCCCTCCCGCGCTGCATCTGCGGATACCCGGTTCAACCACGCTTGCGAAGCATGTGCGGACGGAAAAGGGGCGGTGGGGGGTTTCTGATACTCGAGTACTATTAGTCCCTCTCCAAAGTAACACGGGGCCTGTCTCTGACTCTTCTACCACGAATACTCTAAAAGCCTGAGGCTGGAGCCATTGATATGAATGTAGGAATAGAGTATGTCATTTTATCATTCACATTGGTCATATAATAGCGATTTGAGACCATTCATGTAGTATGACAACTTTGGAGAGTAATGGCCTTCAGAAATATGGAGAAGAACCAATATGGTAAAGAACGGGGATTGTGGCTACATGCGTCCGGGTCGAACACGTCCCAAACGCTCGCCGCTGCTGCCATGGGCAGTATGACTGATCCCAGGGTTGCCCGCGGGACCTGCCATCCTCCGGCTCAGGTGCCAGGGTTGGTATCTGCCGTACGACATCGGTATCTTCTCTCTTCATTCAAGTGTCAGGATTGAACAGGTGTCAAGCGTTTTTACCGTCAGGATGCGTTGATCGTAGATGATTGCTCCATGAGGTTTGAATTCATGATATCCGGATCGATCCGCACGATAACGTTCAGACACCTTACCTCATATACGGACAACCATCTGGGCTGTACCCCGGCTCCTACCCCTTCAGCCATCACTCCCTCGATCACCACTCTCTCACCTCACGATTCAGTCAAACACTCCGCCCCCAGACACCATGTCATTCAGCAGCCGCCACCCCCGAAAACACCGATATCCTCAATCACCACTGCACTCCTGCCGGCCCGCTCTGCCGACAGCACCGCCCGCCTCAGGAGCTCAAGGCCCACCCGGAGATCTCCTGCCTTCTCGGTTTGCCTGACGATTTCGTCCAGCACCGGCTGCGGGACAACACCCGGCCGGACCGCCGCCTTCACCCGTGGAGCGAGGATCTCTTTGATCTCGTCTGCGGTATACCGGGGAAACCGGACCTCCTGCGGGCTGAGGCAGGTATAGACGCCCCG
>QZAC01000003.1 GCA_003838065.1 Methanocalculus sp. MSAO_Arc2 | reverse complement strand
ATGCTCCTTGGTCCCTCAGCAAGCGTATCTTCAATGAATTGGATTGTTCGTTGTGAACCAAGTGTTTCTCCCAGATAGGCTGGTGATGGGTCACTGATAGGTATTGGTTCTCCTGTGAGTTGTTCAGCAAGGGTTTTCAGGAGAGCCGGTTCCGGATTTTTGATCTGACCAATATCCTCTGTGACAAGAATCTGTTCAGGGAGTTTGCTATCGCCGGTTCGAGGAGGAGAGATGAACGTTTCTTCCACAACAGAACCTGTATTGAATGTCTCCCCGAAGAGCTTGGCGGCAAACGTTGAGATCGCTTCACCTGCAATCTCACCTTCTCCCGGCATGACAGTTGCACTGGTTCCGATACAACGAAGTGTGTTGATTGTACCAGTGTGTTGTTTTAGTCTTCGGATGAGGTATGCTGTATCTGCTCCTTTTTTACCGGTGTAAGTATGGATCTCGTCAAGAACCAGGTATTTCAATCTGCCAAGGTTTTCCGAGGGGAAGAGGATTTTATCTTCGTGCCTGGTGAGGATATATTCAAGCATCACATAGTTCGTGATGAGAATATCCGGTGGGTTGCGCTGGATCTCTTCTCGGGAAATGAGTTCGCTGTCATATGGTGCAGACCGACCGGTCCGTTCCTGATATGCAGTCAGAGCCTGTGAATGGGTATTGGGAGTATCTCCGGTATAGATGGCAATTTTCAGACCTGAACCTTCAAGACGTGCTGATATCTCATCATACTGCGAGTTTGCGAGTGCATTCATCGGATAGACCAGAATGGCTTTTATCCCGGCGAGGTTCTGTTCCCGCATACCGAGACTTGTTGAGACAACAGGAACGGTAAAACAGAATGATTTGCCAGAGCCTGTTCCGGAGGTGATGATGGTATTCTGTGCCGACATGATCAACCTGATTGCATCGCTCTGGTGACGATAGAGCGATACAGCGGTTCCTGAACGATCATTTGGTTCTCGTGCAAAATAGAGAGAGGTGTCCCGATGAATCAACCCATCTCGAACAAGAGTCTCAAACGAATCGCCATCGGCATACCGGCGGGCGAGATCGATATAGGGTCCTTTAAAGAGAAGAGTGCCTTTCCTGATTTCTTCTTCGATCCATTCCCGGATGATAGGGTTCTTGAATTTTTGGAACGAACTGACAAATATACGATATGCCTCGGATATATGATCGAGCGCAGATAATGGGTTTAAAGTTGAGTGTGTCATAATTACGATAAAGAATGATTATTCTCCCACACCATAAGGGTTGTCAGGGGACTGTTCTACGAAACCTCATCCCGTTTTTTCGGTATGTTCGACTGAGGTGCTCCTCTTTCGACGATTCTCAATATAATCCACCGTTTCCCGTGTTGATAACTTCCTGGATGATGACATCCCGCGTATCCAGAATTCATCTTCTCCATTATGGCTCACGTAGACGGGTTCAGTCGTTGGTTTGACCTCTAAAGCCCAATACAGGGATCCATCTTCCT
>QZAC01000052.1 GCA_003838065.1 Methanocalculus sp. MSAO_Arc2 | reverse complement strand
TACCGGTCGTTCATCGAGTTGATCAAGGTTGATCCCGATGCAAAACCCCCGGGATTCAAAGGGCGGAAGTATTTCACCACTATGAAGCACAACCAGTCGGGGTTCAAGATCGACACAGACTCAATCAAACTGTCGCACAAGCTGCCGGGAGGGGTAGATCTGATCTTTGCCATCCCGGAACATGAGTTTGGGGTTGTCAAGCAGGTTGAGGTATTCCAGGATGGCAAGGAGAAATGGTATCTTGCCGTGGTTGAAGTGGTCGTTCCCCCGACGCCCGTTGACAACGGCCAGTATCAGGCATGGGATCTCGGAGTAATAAAGCAGACCGCCGTCAACAGTCAGGGGAAGTTCATTGAAGTCCAGAACATCCGCCCGGATCGGTACTGGAACAAGAAGATTGATACCGTGCAGTCCAAGCGGGATCACTGCAAGAAGATCAAGGGGAAACAACCAAGCCGGAGGTGGAAACGCTACAACGCCGTCAAGCGAAAGATGGAGAAGAAAAAGAGCAACCAGCTCAAGGACTTCCAGCACAAGGTAAGCAAGAAACTCGTTGAGAATACCAAGGCCACAACGATCATTATCGGCGATCTCTCGGTGAAGAAGATGCCGAGGTCCAAGACAGCAACGAAACTGATGAACAGGTCAACGCAAGGAACCGGATACCTTGCACGTTTTGCCGGATTTCTGACCTACAAGGCGATCCTTGCAGGTAAACAGGTAATAGAGATCGGCGAAGAGTACACGAGCAAGACGTGCTGCTGCTGTGGAAAAATCCACCCAGAGATGACCGTCAAAGATCGTGTTATGCAGTGTGATTGTGGTAGCGTGTTCGACCGCGACAGAAACGCTGCGGTCAATATTATGCTACGCTGCCTATCACAAAATGCCCTGTGGACGGGCTACCAGGAGTTTACCGGTAATCTGCGACATACAGGTCTGAAGATCGCATCGATCCCCGGACACTCGCAGGAAGCCCCCTGCGCAAGCGGGGGGTAGTTCACGACACCCCATACCAATGAATCGTTTATGAGGACCGACGAAACGACCCTCACCGGCGTCACCAACGCCACCAGCGTTACCGGCGTCACCTTCCCCGTCCCGAAACAGTATATGCACCGGTTCTTCTCCGGGGGGAAGACCGTCTTTGTGAAACCGGCGACTGTCTTCAAGGAGCTGCGGCGGGGGATGCGGCTCGTCTTCTACCAGTCGCACGAAGATACCGGGTATGTGGGGGAGGCGACGATCAGGCGGATACTGATCGCAGCAGATCCCCTCACCTTCTATGACACCTATGGCGACGCCGTCTTTCTCACACGGGATGAGATGGTCGCGTATCTGGAGAACCAGGAGCGGTGGAAGGCCGTCCGGGTCAGGAAGGGGAAGGAAAATGAGAATGGAAGTGAGAATGAGAATGTGAATGGGAGTGAGAATAAGAGCCGGAAGCGGGACTGGATGGCACTCGAGCTTGAGGATATCCGGGCGTATAGGACGGTGCAGAAGCCGGAGCGGTTTGTGCCGGTTGGGGGACAATATCTAAGGGATTAATGACAACACTCTAACCAGCCTTAAATGAAGATCATTAACATCGTCTGCTCCGGCGACCTCCACCAGACAATATCATTTCAGCGGCTGGAGGAACTTCCCTCTGCATCGTATAGATATGATCCCAAGCAGTACCATGGGGCATATATCCTCATCTCCGGCGGCAAAGTCACCCTGTATCGAAGTGGGAAATATATCATTTATGGTCTGAAATCCCTTGACCAGATCGACGGAGCCTTTGAAGAGTTCCTCTCCATCATCTCTTCCATCATCGATTGTGCGGCGGCATCCGATCCATTGTCGGTGCCGAAAGTGCAGAATATCGTCGGGATGGAAGACTTCGGAGTGCCGATCAACCTCTCCCGGTTTGTTATCGCAGAAGGAATGGAGCAGGTCGAATATGAGCCCGAGCAGTTCCCCGGTGTCGTCTACCGGGGGGAGAGGGGAACCGCTCTCCTCTTTTCATCAGGGAAGGTGATCTTCCCCGTTTTTAAGGATCTGGATGTGATGGAGGCGTTTTCAGCTGATCTGAAGGAGAGGGCTGATCGGATCTGAGAGGTGGTGCCAATTCACGGCCGTACCATGAGACCTCTCTTATCGTCCTCATCTCAGCTTTATCCTTACTCCCCTATGAAAAATCACTGAGAGATTTAACTCTGGTTATTGGGGATATTTTGTCATTTTTAGGGTAATATAAGCCTATTATGAGCCATGTTGGTTGGAGTGAATGCATGCCTACGAAAAAATATAGGTTCTTCTCTCTCATCTCGCTGAAAAACTTCAGGTGGAGCTTTTCCCAGAGGAGTTGCAGATCCTGGTATTTTCTCCACCAGCTTCGATATGATTCAAATAGCTCCCAGTCAAGGCATTTAATGTCGTGAGTTTTTCCATCAACACATCCATCGCATTTGAATTCATAGGCAAATGGATGAGGGAGATCCGCAATAATCGGTATTCTTTCACTGGTCAGGGACTGTTGATATTCTGTTGAGAGGGGAGGCTCCTGTAATGGTTCCCTTGTATAAAATCTTAGAATTTCAGTTGGTTTGATGAGCCCCAGTGATGTTTTATCTGTTTTATATTGTTCCATAAGAACTTCGAGAGAAGAAGCAACTTTTGGTAGCAAAATCCGGTTTCTCTCATCCCATGGGGCGTGTCCCGCTCTCTTCCCGGAGGAGAG
>QZAC01000051.1 GCA_003838065.1 Methanocalculus sp. MSAO_Arc2 | reverse complement strand
GGATCACAATAGAGAGCAGGATATGTGCAATCCACGGGAATACTGATCCGGCAGCGTTTGAAGACGAGATTCTCTCTGCAAAAGAACAAGGCGATTCGGTTGGCGGGGTGATCGAAGTGGTTGCATACGGATGTCCCGCTGGTCTGGGCGACCCGGTCTTTTCGAAACTGGATGCAGCCATTGCCGGTGCGATGATGGGGATCGGTGCGGTCAAGGGTGTTGAGATTGGAGAAGGGTTTACTGCTGCCCGGATGTTTGGGAGCGAGATGAATGATCCCATCAGAACAACCGGGTTTGCATCAAACCATGCAGGTGGCATCCTCGGGGGCATCAGCACCGGGGAGGCAATCGTTGTCCGGCTCGCGGTAAAGCCGACGCCCTCGATCTCGATTCCCCAGCAGACACTGGACACTGATGGGAATGAAACAACCATCTCCATCCAGGGCAGGCATGACCCCTGCATCGTCCCCCGGGTGCTGGTCGTGGCCGAGTGCATGCTTGCGCTGGTGCTGATGGACGCACTGCTCATGCAGGAGACGTTGAGCGGGTTTATGGAGTAGGGTGTTGTATCATCGTAGTTTCTGGTGTGGTCTGATTTCTGGCATGGTCGGTCGAAGAGGTGGTTTGTTTGGGTGTGTCCGGGTGAACCCGGCAATTGCGCTTACAGGTTGCAGGTTAACGGACCCGTATGACCTGTACTGTGACCCATCACCTTTGGGCAAACCCCCCTTTGATCCCCCCTTCTCCTGAAGGGGGGCAGCAGGATATCCGGGGATACGGGCAATCGCCGTGGCGTCTTCTGCGATTGGGTGAAATGGGTAAGCCCATCAATAGGCGGAATTGGTGAATGGTCAGGAGCGATTGCAGACGAGCCTTTGATGAGGGTGGTTTATTGGCGCGGCAGGGCGCGGCAGGGAGGTGTGGCTGGGTGTGGTGGGTGGTGTTTTTGTTTCTGGTGTTGTTTTTGGGTGGTAATTGCGCTTACAGGTTGCTGATTATCGGACCAGTATGACCTGTACTGTGACACATCACCTTTGGGCAAACCCCCCTTTGGTCCCCCCTTCTCCTGAAGGGGGGCAGCAGGATATCCGGGGATACGGGCAATCGCCGTGGCGTCTTCTGTGATTGGGTGAAATGGGTAAGCCCATCAATAGGCGGAATTGGTGAATGGTCAGGGGCGATTGCAGACGAGCCTTTGATGAGGGTGGTTTATTGGCGCGGCAGGGCGCGGCAGGGGGTGGTTGGGTGTGGTGGGGTGGCTTTTGTGGTTCTTCTCCATATTTCTGAAGATCATTACTATCCAAAGGCTGTTATAATACATGAATGGCCTCAAAATTGCTATTGTTTGGCCAATATAATGAAAAAGGACGTAATACATTCCCACATTCATATCAATAGCTCCAGCTTAGGGCTTTAAGAGTATTCGTAGTAGAAGAGTCAGAGACAGGTCTCGTGTTACGTTGGAGAGGGGGCTATAGTTATTAAGTATCAGAAACCCCCAGCCGCCCCGGCCCCGTCCGCACATGCTTCGCAAGCGTGGTTGAACCAGGTATCCGCAGATGCAGCGCGGGAGGGGCGGGAATGCTCCGGGGGCTGCCAGAGCAGATACACCCCCGATTCTTTCAGAATCGCCTTTCAGGTTGCTCTTTCGAGCAAGGGGTTATCAGCT
>QZAC01000050.1 GCA_003838065.1 Methanocalculus sp. MSAO_Arc2 | reverse complement strand
TCTTTGAGGAGGCGTGCAGTCAGACGTTTGTTTGCACAGACAGCAGCACTCATGCTATCTGTTCCAATTGAATGAACAACCCCTTCTATCTGGCGGGTAAAGTCGGCAAGGAGATCGTCGGGTGCGATAATGAGGCCATAATCGCAGATGGACGCAAGGCGCCTGATCTCATCGTTGAAATTTCCTTTCTCTGGAGAGATCACCGTATGTCCAAGCCGTTCAAAGCTATTCCGGAGTGTTGCAAGCATTGCTTCTCCTTCCGGGGCGAGTACAGGTTCATGCAGAATCGTATACTCTGCGAGGAGTACCTTCATGCTGATATGTTGATCCCGGATTCAGATGAGGCTTTGCAGATACACGAGTATTATCATCATTCAAAGACGACTGATAGGTATGAAACCAACCGTCCTGCTTACAAACGATGATGGTGTCTCATCAGGAGGACTCTGGGCGGCATATTCAGCTCTATCTGAGATTGCCGAGGTGACCGTCGTTGCCCCGGCCACGCAGCAGAGTGCAGTAGGCAGGTCAATCTCGATATTTGAGCCGATCAGGCTGCATAGCGTAACAATCAATGGATTCCCGGCATATGCGGTGGATGGGAAACCCACCGACGCGGTCATTATCGGATTGTATGCGCTTGAGCTCAACCCGGACCTTGTTGTATCAGGAATCAATATCGGTGAGAACCTGAGTTTTGAATCGATCATGACCTCGGGAACTGCAGGTGCCGCACTTGAAGCAGCAAACCAGGGTACACCTGCCGTTGCGTTCTCTCTCCAGGTCAACGATCAGGGGATGAAATTCGATGATCCACGGTCCAATATGATGGATGACGATTCAATTGGCCATGTTGTTACTGATGTATGCACCCGATTATTTGAAAGGGGTTTTCCAGAAGGAGCGGACATCCTGAACGTCAACATCCCATCTGAGATCAGGGGTGGATATGAGGTAACCCGGCTTGCCCATTCCCTCTTCCACACCGGTGTTGAGAAGCGGCTGGATCCAAGAGGAAGGCCATACTACTGGATCGACGGCCCTCTCATTGAAGATGCAGAAGAGGGAACCGATGTCCATGCCGTCCGCATGGGGCGGATCTCCATCACCCCGGTGACCCTGGACTGCACCGCCCCTGCTGCATTTGATGCGGTCAGGAGGCAGTTTTGCTGACAACAATATAGATACCTTTCTCCATCCCACCAGATCCTATGGATGAAGCCAAACAGCAAGCAGGCCACCGGGCAGCAGATCTCGTCTCTGACGGGATGATTGTTGGCCTTGGGACAGGATCAACTGTTTTCTATGCCATGGAGCGGCTGGCGATGCGTATCCGGGACGAAGATCTTTGTATTATCGGAATCCCCACCTCATACCAGGCAGCATACCGGGCTGTTGAGATGGGCATTCCACTTTCAACTCTTGATGAACATCCCACAATCGATCTGGCTATCGATGGTGCAGATCAGATCGATCCAATGAAAAGAATGATCAAGGGCCGAGGTGCTGCTCATTTCAGGGAGAAATGTGTTGCTGATGCGGCGGAAAAACTCTTGATCGTTTGTGACGCAACAAAGTGCGTCTCTCTTCTGCATGGGATCGTTCCAATAGAAGTTCTTCCATTTGCCTGTATGCCTGTTATACAGCGGCTCTTTGAACGTGATGGCAGTGCTACTCTTCGAACCGGGACGGGAAAAGATGGCCCGGTCATATCAGATAATGGAATGCTGATCCTTGATTGTATGTTTGGGGATATCATATCCCCTGATGAACTCGAGCTGCAGCTTTCAGGTATACCGGGCATCATTGAATCCGGTCTTTTTACCCGCTTTACAGGGAAGACCAGCGTCTTCATTGGCAAAGAAAGCTGGTAAAGGTAAAGCCTAGGATTCGATGCACTCACGCATCCGGTTAATCATTGATATCTGGCTTTCGGCTTCCTGCCTTTTTTTTGCTTCGAGTATGTTGGTAATTTCTGCCAGGTCAAGTGCGACGGAATAGATTTTTACCGGACGTCCTTTATTTTCAGTTTTACTTTCACGGCAGATCACCCATTCCTGATCCTTTAACTCACGCATTGCGATACTGACCTCGGGTTGGCGGAGATCAGTAGCACGCTCTATCTGGCGTGAGCTCGCTTCAGGCAGTTCAGAGAGAAAAACTAGTACTTTGGCCACATTCCGCTTCATTCCGATTCCATTGAGAAGATCGATGATCTCTTCCTGTTTGGGTGTAAGCGTTCCGAACATTCCTGATTCCATAGGCTATCTCCTAATAATCTATTATTATTATTCTATAATATAAAAGATCTACTATTCTATCCGAGGTTTGTGCAGATCAAAAAAGAAAAGAGTGGGTATAGATATGGTTCAAATCATCCCGAGATTTGAGAGATCTGCAAGAATCTTTCGGACCGCTCCCTTTGCATCTTCAGGCTGTTTTCCCCCGGTGATGATCAGTTTTCCGGATCCAAAGAGGAGGACGACAACCTTTGGCTCCTCAAGCCGGTACACGAGGCCGGGAAACTGTTCTGGTTCATATTCAATTCGGTCAAGATTGAAACCGACTGCAATTTTATTTAAGTTAATCGGGGTTCCAAGATCTGCTGAGGTGACGATGTTCTGAATTTTATATGTCAGGTTTTCCGGAATATCTATCTTCAGGTCACGCAGGAGACCGCCCAGAATCTCGAGTCCACGGTTTAAACTCTCGATGCTCTTTGCTCCGGTTAGCACCACCTTCCCAGAACCAAAGACAAGGGCAGCGATTTTGGGATCCTGCATCCTGAGGACGACGCCGGGAAAACGCTTCTTATTATATTCGGCGCCCTTTATCTCAGCAGCTAGTGATTTTAGATCAAGAAAATCGGTTACTTTCGCTGATGCAACGATATTTTCAATCTTGAGAGAATCCTCGGGATTGAATGTCATGTTTATAAATATCACTATTCACTATATAAACACTTCTGAAGAAAGGAGGGGTATTTTCTCACTCTTCTATGGTCGAGAGATCTCCGGGATCTTCGCCAAGTTCCCAGGCACGGAGCACTCTTCTCATGATCTTTCCGCTCCTGGTTTTGGGGAGCGACTCAACAACCCTGATCTCTGAGGGAACAGCGATAGGACCAAGCGTAATCCTGACATGGTAGAGGAGATCCTGTTTCAGTTTGGGTGTTTCTGTATAATTCTCTCTCAGCAGTACAAATGCCAGGATTCGATTGCCTTTCATCTCGTCTGGAATTCCGACTACAGCAGCCTCAGCAACAGCTTTGTGTGATACAAGGGCGCTTTCGACTTCGGCTGTTCCAATGTTGTGGCCTGATACGATGATCAGGTCATCTGATCGGCCAAGTATCATCATATACCCTTCATCATCCCTGACGGCAAGGTCGCTTGCCAGAAAACTCCCATCAGGTCCACTCCAGTAGAGCCGGTATCTCTCTTCGTTCTGGTGGACCATCCGCATCATCGAAGGCCAGGGCTCTTTGATAATCAGCTGACCGGAAACTCCTGGAGGGACAGGGTTTCCATTTTTATCGACTATATCGGCGAGAACGCCTGGAATCGGCTTTCCTGCAAATCCAGGCTTCATCGGTTCACCTATCATGGTAGTGATCATATGCATACCGGTCTCTGTCTGCCACCAGGTATCGACAATCGGGAGTTTCCCTTTGCCGATTGTGTGGTAGAACCACTCGAATGCCTCGGGATTTAGTGGTTCACCGACTGATCCGAGAATGCGGAGGCTCGATAGATCATACCTGTCCGGGTACTCTTCTCCAAACCGCATAAACATCCTGATTGCCGTTGGTGCGGTATAAAAGATTGAGATGCCGTACTTCTCAATGAGTTTCCACCAGATACCGGCATCCGGATAATCGGGTGTTGATTCGGTGATAAAGATGGTTGCTCCCATCAAAAGCGGGCCATAGACGATATATGAGTGGCCGGTGATCCATCCCGGATCTGCTGTACACCAGAAGATATCAGCATCTTTTATATCAAGTATATACTTGCTGCTATAGTACGTCCCGACCATATAGCCGCCGGTTGTATGAATGATTCCCTTTGGCTGACCTGTTGTTCCCGATGTATACAGGATGAAGAGCGGATCTTCGGAATCCATCTCTTCTGGAGGACAGCTTTTATCGCTGCTTTCCATCAGTTCATAAAAGTCCTTCTCAAATTCAGGAAGGAGATCAATTGACGGCTCCTGTGTCCTGAGAACAACAATGTAATCGACTGTGGTTGCATTGATCAGCGCTTCTTCCAGGATGGGTTTTAACGGAATTGTCTTCCCGCGCCGGATGCTGGCATCTGCGGTAATGACTACTTTTGCGCCCGCACCGGTAATCCTGGCATGCAGGGCATCTGAACCAAACCCGGCAAAGACAACTGAGTGGATGGCTCCGATCCGTGCACAGGCGAGCATGGCAATAACCTGTTCAGGAACATTTGGCATGTAGATGCAGACACAATCACCCTTTGAAATACCCAGGTTTTTCAACCCGTTTGCAAACAATTCCACCTCGCGAAGGAGTTGCCAGTATGTATAACTCCGGCTTCTTCCATCATCACCATGCCAGAAGAGGGCGACTTTATTCCGCCTTGGACTTTCGATGTGCCGGTCAAGGCAATTGTATGTGATATTGCATTTGCCGTTAGTGAACCAGCGGGCAAAGGGATGGTTCCATTCTTTAACCTTATCCCATGGTGCAATCCATTCGAGTTCATTGGCAATCCGGCTCCAGAATCCATCAGGATCGGTGAGAAATCCCTGGTAGAAGTGTTCCGCATCTTTGCACCAGGCCTCGTTCTGATACTTCTGGTCTGGTAGGTATTTTTTGTTGTTCAGTGTTACCTGTTGGTCCGGCATGTACATGCTCCTATCTGACATGATTAATTATGCAGAAATAGGGATCTCGTACTCATGCATGGTATAAAAAAAAAGCGATTTTTACATGTCTGAGGGAAAGGAGAAGAGAGAATTGAATAATTATTCGTATTTAAAACTAAATAGAATTTTAATGAAAAAATATTTATTTAATCATACTCTCTCCATGTGTGTTCGCATGCAACGCACCTGAAGAAACGCACTTCGCTTTCATCTGCAGATCGAAGCTGCCTGAGCCACCAATAGGCAGTGTTATGCCCACATTCCGGACATCTCACTGCACAGGTAGGGAGTGTCGCCACTTTGTCTTCCTCATCAACGATGACGATCTCCTTCTCGGTTCGTGTCCGTGTCACCTGAAGCGATCCGGAATCTGTGATCTCTTCAGAATATTCACACCGTCGACAGTACATCCTTCCTGACTGTGCGATCATGAGGCTCTTACATTCTGGGCAGAAACGCATGAATGTACTATATGTGTTGGAACTTTAAAGACTCCGCCTTCAGAGCAGGGCGATCCCCCTGAAAAGGATCTATCGGTGGCAGCTTCCTCTGGTTTTTTCTGATTGCAGGATCAATATGTTCTGAATGAATGAGTTCCTGGTCATACTCTCCTGTATTGGTTTTCTTTTCTTTCTTGTACCAAACAGGTACCGCTGGTATGCAGGCATCATTGGGTGGGCATCGATATCTCTTCTGCTCCTCGTTGAAATGCCGGGTTTTCTTGCGGTGAATAATTTTTTGTATCCTACATTGGGTATTCTTTCAGTTCCCTTTGTCTATCTGACCGCGCGACGCCTCATCGCACACGATCCAGCCATCGAAAGCCTGACAAAAGCAGCAGCATATTCATTTCTCATATATGCCCCATTTGGCTTTTTTGAGCCGCTACGAAACTGGCTGATCGCAGTTGTCGTTGACCAGACTATCTGGGTATTAACACTCCTTGATTATCCGGTGACCCTGTATGCATGGAACACCATCATGGCAGGTTCGATTCCAGGCAGCGACATCGGATTTCGGGTTGAGATCGTGCTTGGCTGCACCGGGATCGCGAGCATTGCGATCATGCTTGCGGTGGCCAATATGGTGCCAACCAGCGTCAGACAGAAGATCATCTCATTTCTCCTGATTGCCCCGACCATCTACTTCCTCAATCTCCTGCGGAATGCCTATGTTATTATGGCATATACAGGCCAGTGGTATCCCTGGCTGCCTGAACTGGTGGGAAGAGGTGTCTATGGATACGAGAGTTTCTTCTGGGCACATAACGTCGTGAGTGAACTTCTGGCGCTTCTGCTCCTCATCGGGATTGCCTATACCCTCTTCCGCCTTATCCCCGATCTCGGGGTGCTTGCTGAGCGCCTTGTTTCCCTGTATATAGCGGATATCAGGCAAGTCTTCCTGAAAGGTAGATGATCCGCTGGATCGCAGAGAGATTTGTGCAGATTGCAATAATGAGAACGGCAACCCAGATATATCCTGTTACTCCTCCGAGAATGAGGACAAGGAGCGTTTCGGGCCTTCCAAAGAATCCTATTCCCTCAAGCGGATCGTCGATCTTGCCGCCGACCCGGTCGGAGAATCCCACCTCAGCATAGACAACCGGTTTGATAAAGGTGTTCATCATCGATCCGAGTATTGCGAGTGCGACAACACCAAAATCTGCAATCGGTGGAAGGGGAGTTATATGAGAGATGATTGCTATTCCTGAGAGCCCGACACCGAGCAGAGCCAGTGTATCGATATATTTATCGATAATCCAGTCAAGCACCGCGCCGAAATTACTGTTATGATTGGTCTTGCGCGCGACACTCCCGTCAACAAGATCCAGGATAGCTGAGATCAGCAGGAGCAGGGATCCAATCAGGAATTCCTGGTATGAGAAGGAAACAGCACATCCGATTCCAAAGACAAGTGATAGAATGGTTATCTGGTTTGGAGACAGACCCAGCCGTACACAGAGGTTTGCAACGGGTTCGATATAGCGTATACAATGTGGCCGAAGTGCGGTAATATTCATGAGAGCCTCAGGAGGGATTGGTATTTTAGAATCGCCTGCACCTATATTCTTAAGGTAAAGAACGAGATATAACAATCCAGAGGATCATTATGAAACGGCATCCAGAAAAACCCCACGTATTGATGATGTCCGAGATTACGGCAGATGGGAAATTAACACTGAAAAAGGATGCATCAAGCAAGATCCTGATGAAATACATGGCACATGAGACAGAGCTCCTCCTTCATCGAACCCGGGCAGACTGCGATGCCATTATGGTTGGATCGCGGACTATCAGGATCGACAACTCCTTCTTAACGGTCAGGAAAGTCCCCGGGAAAAGTCCGATCCGTGTTATTCCAAACAGCAGAGGAGATCTTCCTCTCTCGGCAAACATCTTCAAACCTGATGCGAAGACCGTTATTGCGGTTTCAGAGATTGCATCTTCAGATCAGATCAGCGCAATACAGGATACCGGTGCTGATGTGGTTGTCTGTGGAGAAGATACAGTTGATCTCCCTCTTCTTCTCTCCATTCTCTCTGAGCAATATGGTGTGCGGAAGATGATGGTCGAGGGTGGGCCAACGTTGAACTGGCATATGCTTCATCATCGGCTCGTTGACGAGATCCGGCTTATCCATCTTCCTTTTATTGTTGGTGGTGATGATACACCCTCGCTTGTCGGCGGGATGCATATTGAAACCGAGGAAGAGATGATCCGGCTCGAACTCCGATCGCATTATCTCTGTGGGACAAACCTTGTAACAGAGTATGATGTACTCTATCCATTGCAGACATGAACGCTATTGAACGTGAAATACAGAAATTGAAGTGGAAGAGGCTGATTAAAAAAGGTGCTGTCATCCTTTTGTTCCTTATACTTGCAGGATTTGCCCTGATTGGCATTATCAGCATGTCAGAGCCACTGGTGGGAACTGATGTTGCAGTGATCAGGATCGAAGGCACAATGGTCACCGGTTCTGTGCATACAGAAGAATATATCGGCAGCGAGTATGCAGGCGCCCAGATCAGGAGAGCAGCCGATGATCCCCTGACGCGGGCGATCGTGCTCAGAATCGATTCGGGGGGCGGCACCCCGGCTGCGTCACAGGAGATTATCCGGGACATTATCTATGCCCGGGAGAAGAAACCGGTCGTTGTCTCGATGGGTAATGTTGCCGCATCCGGGGCATATTATATCGCTGCATATGCCGACCGGATCTATTCAAGTCCTGACACAATGACCGGCGGAATTGGGGTTATGTGGGTGTTCCGCGATGTGAGCAGACAACTTGATCGTGAAGGCATTGAGATAGATATTGTCAAATCAGGGGATAAAAAGGATATGACTTCTCCATACCGCACGATCTCTCCTGAAGAGAAGGTATATGCGCAGGAGCTGGTGGATGCAGCTTTTAATCGCTTGTTTGAGGACATCAGCAGCCAGCGTAATATCACCAGGGAATCGGTTGCAGATGGACAGTTGATCCGTGGTGAAGAAGCTGTCACTCTGGGACTCGTTGATGAGATCGGCAATCTTCAGGATGCAATTGAGGGAGCGCGTCTGCTCACGCGAACGCGTTAAGCAGGAATCCATGGCCCAGGGCAATTTACTGGGGTAGAGAGTTCAGGTGAATCGGGTATCAGCTCCCAAATAGCCCACAACTCCCTGTTGCAAAGAGATGATCCTTTCATTAGCCGGTGTTATCTGGTCAAAAATTCGTATCAGATCAGATGAATCGGGTCTCCTTTCATGAACTCGCGGCAGACTGAGGTTGCATACTGACCTGGAGGGAGCGTAAACCGAAGGAGAACAGATGATTCTTCGATGGTTGATTGAATCTCTGTTTTCATGACGATCGGTCGGACTGCTCCCTCAAATGCTGTCTTGACGTACTGTGAAGCAGTCTGGTATGCATCAGCTCCAATTCCTGCCTTTTCCTGTATCTGGATCATAGAACGTTCCATTGGACCCGGATGTGGCATCGCCCGGGCTCCCGGCAGGCATGCGGCGATCATAGCACGGCCCCGCCTGATATGCTGCTGTGCTGTTCCAAGGTTTCTCTCTGTTGCGCGGTCGGTCCTGCCGTTTGCAAAGATGATGGTGTCGCCTGGCTCTGGCTCATGAAGAAAGAGCCCGCGGTCGAATCGCTCTGAAAGGGCTGCATTGAAGAGATATGATTGCCAACCAGAGACGAACATGCTCAGGAGTTTTGGTGGGAGGGCTTTAAGCGCTCCTGAATAATCCTCTTCGTTTTTTACCAGGTAATCAAGCATCGCTCGTTCGAACCCGAGTCTTACCGGCAGGGCATGGAGTGCCTCCCGCGCATTACCTGTCTCTTTGAATGCAGCTCGGGCGGATTGCACCTCTTCTGCTTCCTGTGGAAATGCAACACCAATGTAGGTCATAACCGCTTCCCGGTACTCTTTCCTGAGGATATGGAGTCCTACAAGATGAGTGATCGGTTTTGCTGCCCCGAAACGCTGGAGTCCGTAGTAGTTTGGTATCCCGGATTCGATAGTATCGTTGATTGCAGGAACATATACAAGATTATCCTGCTCACAATCACGGATCCTGATTCTAAACCTGTTTCCCAGCAGATCCCCGAGTGAAAGGGCGAACTGGTGGTATCCGGCCGGCTCGATTGAACAGTCCTTCATGGAGATCTTCTTGATATCTTCAGGTGAAACGTTATAGAGTGAGATATAGTGCGTCGCTACAGCATTGCGGTCTTTTGTGCCGGCCCACTGAATCCTTTTTCTGCTGATCCCAAGCCGCTTTGCGATCTCCTGGACTGCATGCTGATGCTCCCATAAGCGGCGTGTCAGCTTGCATATCAGGTACGGGCCGCTTCCGGTGAACGTGCCTGGTATCTCCTCGACAATGAAATCTTCTGGAATACTCCTGAGTCTTCCGCCAATACCAGGGTGAGAATCGCCATAGTAGCGCATCTCGAGTGTATGTTCCAGGGGGTATGTGCTCTTCATCATAGGAGTTTAAGGTCTGCTGTGATGCGATCGAGGAGCTCTGATTTTGCCGGGCCAAGGCCAAGTGCAGTTACCGTTCCCGGCGGTATCTCGGTAAGGCCGGCATCCCTGATGATACAAGCAGGGATTCCCTGTGCCTCGGCAATGGTTTTGAGTTCATAGAGTGTTCGCTCACCATGTACTTTCAGTGCAACTTTTTTCTGACCTTCATCAAACCAGGAGCGTCTGGCGATTGATCCTGCCTTTTCGTATGCACCGACAGCGGCATGGGCAATCTGGGCGCACTTCTTTCCGCAGCTCATCTTCAGGTCGTCCCGTACAATCAGGCACTGTTTCCATGCAAACTCAGGGGGCGGGGTCATTGTGCTTTATCTATAGTGCGGAATAGATGAAATACATGTCCCGGGATTGGTACCAGCCGATATTCTTATATTGTCGTTTGTGAGAGATTTTGTATGACAAACCTTGAAATCGGGATGGCTGCACCTGAGTTCTGCCTCCCTGATGCAGATGAAGAGATGGCCTGCCTCTCAGAACACAGTGGTGAGTATGTGGTTGTCTATTTTTACCCACGTGACAACTCCTCCGCCTGTACACTTGAGGCACGTTCCTTCTCAGATGAGCTGGAGTCTTTTGAACGCGAAAACATCCCGGTCTATGGCATCAGTCCGGACTCGACCACAAGCCATAAGCGTTTTTCCGAGAAGCAGGAGCTTTCGGTGCGGCTCTTATCTGATCCAGAGCACAGGGTTATCGAATCTTATGGTGTCTGGGTTTCAAAGAAGATGTACGGGAAAGAGTACATGGGGGTTGAGCGGAGCACATTCATCATCGATCCGGATGGAAAGATTGCTCATATCTGGCGGAAGGTGAAGGTCAAAGGGCATGTTGAAGATGTGTTAAACAGGTTGCGGGAGCTCAAAGCAGAGGGTGGCCCCCGATAGGCGGTTGCATTTTTTATAAGGCCCCCGCCTCACCAGTTTTCTGAAGCGTTCCATTCTTTTAAAAAAAAGATCCGGCTCTCTCTTCCCCCGGCTCTGCGCTCATTCCAGATACATTTCAAAGTTGTTGATCTATTCTTCTGAATTCCGGAGTTCATCTGAAGCAGGGCATACCAGTTCGCAGATACGGCAGTGATCGATTGCATCTGTTCCTGATTGCTTGTCTGCGTTCATCCGCTCCATGCATCGGTTTCGGCTGTATGTGCCGGTGCTGAAGGCATCCATTGGACAGGCCTGGATGCAGTACTCTCTACATTCCTGACAGTCCACATGGCGTCTCGCCTGGACTACACCATGGTCTGTGGTTTTAAGGTCTATCCAGACTGCCCGAAAACGGATTCTCGGCCCAAATCCAGGTACGATGACAAGGTTGTTTCTTCCCATCGTTCCGATCCCTGCCATGCATGCGGCATCCTTGAGGTAGATTCCACCCTCGTAGAGCTGGTATGGTATGGTCCTGGCTGAAATTCCGTATTCTTCATCAAGCCACCGGGAAAGCTCTCTTCCAATATCGCCAAGGATGGTGTTGCCGGGTGTGCCGCGTCCCGGCTCCCACTGGTCCAGCTCAGGTCTATCAGAGGGGTGATAGAGGCCCAGGATGATGTAGGACCCCTGTTCAGTGTTCAACCCCAAATCGCCGTCAGCAACCGCAGAGGGGCAGCCGATAAGTGTCTCTGCAGAAATATATCCTGCCACGTCTGCTCCGAGCGTGATCGCTTGTTTGCATGCGGATTCAAGGATCCAACGGGCGTTTGACATCTTTTCGTCACGCTGTATCGTCATCGATTGGTAGCATGGAGCCCGGAGGTGAAGAAGGATATGGTTTGCGAGGAGTGATGCCAGTAAAGAGGAGTCGATTAATCCACATGATAGTTATGATTAATCCATACTTTGCACCGGGACATTGGGATAGTGGATTATCTTTTTATGATAGTGTCTGCAATGGAGGGTGATACCTATGACACGACGAATTCTGATGGCGTATGATGGGTCCGGTAATTCAGAAGTAGCTGTCCGTCGGGCAATCGAATTTTTTGGATCGGGTTACGAATACCATGCACTCTATGTATACACGCCAGGCTCGACAATCCGTATCCCCGAGGCAATCCCCCCGCACGCTGCCACCGGGGGCCTTGACCCGGAACCTGAACTGGAACGAACAATTGAGAAGCGCGAATGGGAATATGTTGAAAGGAAACTTCAGGAAATAATGGAGAGTTCCGGGATTGAGTTTCACCTGCACACCCGGCGCGGGGATCCACGACAGCACATCGTGAAGGCTGCAACAGATCTGAATGCAGATGTTGTTGTGATCGGATCACGCGGCCATGGCAGCATATCGCGGCTTCTGCTTGGAAGTGTCAGCTCCTTTGTTGTGCAGCATGCACCCATATCAACGTTTGTTGTCCGGTGAACCCGTATGCCTGCCCACCTGCTTTCAAAGATAGAGAGAGTGATGTCCATATGACTGTCAATCCACGATTTGTCGTCCAGAAACATGATGCACGGAACCTCCATTTTGATCTTCGCCTTGAGATCGGCGGGGTGCTCAAGTCCTGGGTGCTTCCAAAGGGCCCATCATCAAACCCGAAGGTGAAGCGACTTGCGATGCCCACCGAGGACCACGATCCTGCGTATGCAGATTTTGAGGGTGTAATCCCGGAAGGTGAGTACGGTTCTGGTACTGTGCTTATCTGGGATGCGGGTACGTACCATAATCTTAGAGAAGAAAAGGATGGGGCAGATATGGAAACATCCCTTTCCGAAGGGAAACTGGAACTCTTTTTTTCCGGCACCAGGATGAAAGGCGGATGGGCACTCATCCGTACGGGCAGGGAATCAGCTGGCCGCTGGCTGTGTATAAAGATGAATGATGAGTATGCAAATCGTTCCGACGAACTCTCAGATCACTATGTTGATTCGGTCAGAACCGGGAGGACACTTCAGGAGATCGCAGAAGAAGATGATTCACCATGATGCTCAGGACACCCCCCTGATGTTCATACTGCGGATTGCCATTTCTGATGATGCCTGAGTCAGCTGAGGGTTGCATATACTTCATTTCCTGCACATGATGCCGGAAGAAGAGAAGAATGACATACGGGAGGAGGCCATGCCGCTCTGGATGGATCCGATAACAGTTCAGCACACTTCTCCGAAATCCACCATGCCTGCTCCCTTTTCTTCTGTGATTGTGATTTGGGTATCAAAAAAGCATTATGGTTCCCGAAAGAGAAATTAATCCGATGAATGGTCAGCCGCCCCGGTATCCTGCACCTGCATTTGATGTCTTCAATGTCTATTTTGAACAGATCTATGATCCAACACTTCATCTCATCTTCACCTTTGATGGTGAGATCGATGAAGATGTCATGCAGATAGCGACGATGAGGCTGATAGCGTCAAATCCATATCTTCGGTCCAGATTTGCCGAGGCAGATGATGTGCCTGTCTGGGAGGAGATCCCCCCTGATGCGTTCGAGGGTGCGTTTGCGTGTATTCATGTGGCTGAGCGTGGGAGAATGCCACCTGATGACGTCCCTGCACCTCTTGATATCCGGTCCGGCCCCCAGGTGCGGGTTACACT
This sequence comes from Methanocalculus sp. MSAO_Arc2, assembly GCA_003838065.1. GTDB lineage: Archaea > Halobacteriota > Methanomicrobia > Methanomicrobiales > Methanocorpusculaceae > Methanocalculus. Next base: position 6,381 of record QZAC01000050.1, on the reverse strand, counting down.
CTACCGTGGGGAAGATGGTGATCGTATCTGTGTGACCTGCCACCATGGGTTCTGCGATGCAACCGGTGCCCTGGTCCTTGGAAAAGAGCTTTTTTCGGTCTACAGGAAGGTGATGGAGGATCCAGACTACATTCCTCCCCCGACCGGTGCCTATGATCGGGCAACCGATCGTATCCTTGCCCTCTACACTGAAGAGGAACGCATAGAGGCCATCGAGGCTGAAGAACCGTTTGTCGACCGGTGGCGTTTTCCGACCCGGCAGCCTGGCCGGGGAAGACCCCGGGTCTCCCGCCGGATACTTTCTGAAGAGCGCCTGAGCCATATCAAAGCATGCGGGAAACGATATGGGGCAACAGTCAATGATGTCCTTATCAGTGCATTCTTCCTTGCATTTTACAGGATCCGGGATGATCCCGATGATCTCGGAGCACCCCGGTCCATTCTGACAGCGGCCGATATGCGGAGGCAACTCGATGATCCTGGCGTCTATCTGCCCATGAATCTCTCTGTTGCATTTGAAATCACTGTTAACATAGATGAAAATGCTCAGCTTGAGGATATCCTCGATCAGGTAACCGGGGTTACATCCAGACGCAAGGCCGGAGGTCTTGGGCCCGCATGTATTTCCTTTTACGAAGGTATCCTTTCCGGAGGGTTGCCGGCTGTTCGATCGTTTTTTGATGAGATGATTACAAACTACTCTGAAACCGGACTGAAAAATCCGGTCTTTTCAAACCTGGGAATTATCGATCCCAATGATTATCTGCCGGTTCCCGGGAAAAACGGCAGCAATTTCGATCTTTCTGACTGCACATGTATCCCCTGCGTCTGCTGGCCGTATGGTTTTTTAGTGGTGGCCTATACATTCCGCAACCAGGTGGTGCTGATCACAGCATATGAGGAAGGCCCCTACTCACGAGAAACTGTTGAGCGGTTTTTAGAGTATATGGATGACTGTCTGCCGTGAATGCCGGGATTATGGGTTGTCTGGAATAATTGCATCATTGTTTTTTTCCGGTCATCACACAGAACCCCTGTACTTTTTGTGCTATCAATATCTCTCCATACCCTGCTTTTCTGAAGAATGAGGCGACATCATCGATTGAATAATACCGGGCATATCGCAGGAAACGCCCTTTCACCTTCTCGGTTTGGTATTGGCGGGCAATTCTGCCTTCACGTTCGATAAAGCCAACAACGAGGGTGCCGGCGGGCTTCTGGAGACGGTATGCTTCTTTGAAGACCGGTAATGGGTCATCAAGAAAACAGATAACCGTCATCATCAGGATCGTGTCAAAGGAATTCGCGTGAAACGGCAGGTGTTCACCCACACCCATAACAGCCTCGATCCCCCGACTCTTTGCCATTGCTGAGAGTGCATGGGATGGATCAATGCCGCACTGTATACCGATGGGTGATGCAAAACGCCCAGAGCCAACACCAATCTCAAGCATCAGGCCGTGGTCAGGTACTGCAGCACGGATCATTGACAGCTGTGAATGGTATACATCGGCATGATCGTCGAACCAGCGATCATAGTCTCCTGCATGGTTCTCAAATACAGTTGCAATGCGTTTATTTATCATTCTGGTAGTTGGATGAAATCATCATGTCTGCTCAAACACCCCACTCTGTCCGGGAGGCGGCGGATATTCTGGGTATTGGCGATTCTGCCAGTATCATCCAGATACGCACCCGGTATCATACATTGGCCCGCATGTGGCACCCTGATGTCTCTGATCATGCTTCTATGGAGACGCATGATGACATGGTCTGTCTGAATGCTGCATATGATATACTGATTAAGTATTGTATGCAGTATCAAATCTCTTTCCATCCTGACGATCTCAGCCAGGTAACGGGTGCGGACAGAGATGATGACTGGATGGATCGGTTTGGCGATGATCCGATCTGGGGACCCGGGCGGCCACCCTGACACAGAAAAATTATAAAAGAGGTTTATTGTGGTTGATCCAGGTGGACGTCCAGCTGTGGGAACGGAATCTCAATTCCTGCCTCTCTGAATGCAGAAACGATCGTCCTGTTCAGATCAAACCAGACAGTCCAGAGATCAGGAGTTTTCGTCCATGCCCGCATTGAGAGTGTGATTGATGAGTCGGCCAGTTCGGTGACGACCACTGCAGGTGGCGGGGTGGGGAGCACTAATGCATGGGTTTCCATAAGATTGGTTGCCGTTCTGATTGCCAGGTTGAGGTCACTGTCATATGCAACACTCACTGAGACTTCGGCGCGGCGGGTGTCCATCCGGGTGTAGTTTGTCACCGGACTTCCCCAGACAATGGAGTTTGGGACTGTAATGAAGGTGTTGTCAAACTTCAACAACTCAGTTGCCATGATTCCGACTGACTGAACTGCTCCTGAGATCCCTCCAACCTCGACAAATTCATCTTTGTCGATAGGACGAAGGCCAGCAATCCATACCCCGGCAGCGAGGTTGGAGATGGTGCTCTGGAGGCCAAAGCCAAGTATCAGCCCGATCACTGCTGAGAGCCCAAGGACGATGGCAGAAACATCAGCTCCAAGAACAGCCAGAACCACCAGGATGAGCATGACGTAGAGCAACACTGAGAAGAATCGTACGAGAAACTCCACGACCAGCACTGGTAAGCGATCTGATCTGGAGAGGGATTTCCTGAAGGCAAAACCAAGCACCTTTACCGCAATGATACCCACGACAGCAACTATTACTGCGATGACTACTGTATCAAGCGTAATATTGACGAGTGGAATGGAGGTATTGCCAAGAATATCTTCAACTTCCATACAACAAGGCAGTGAACGAAATCCTTATAAATGTATGTTTTGGTAGATTGGTGGATTTTCTATTTATGAATCTCAATACTGGCTGCAGATTGGGCGCCATGTTATCTCCCAAATACCAGAACTCTCTCTTGAATGAAATAATGGTTGTATGAAATGATGGAGAAGATGCCTGAGTACGTCAGTATGTTCATTCAGGATTTTGCAGCGAATGAGCGAAATGCATGACCGCTGATCCGGCAAATGCGGCTTCCGCGGCCCGATAGTTCCCGGCTCTCTATTCTGCAAGACCATGTCGATGATAATCGTCACGTGTGTTTGTTTCCTTGTGTTGCACCTCGTCGGAGACACAGACAGCAGTGGCAATCAAAAAGAGGATGATTGGAATGAGCGATGCCCTGATTCACATCATGTAAAGGATTCATAACACAGCAATAATTTTCCTGACCACAGACTCAAAATCATCATCTGAACACGGAACAATGAGATCGGCATACTGCTCGTAGAGCGGCACCCGGCTGTCATACATCTCCCGAAGGGTCTGGCCCGGCAGGAGGACTATCCCCCTGGTCGTGATGTTTTCAAGTCTCTTTTCCATCTCTTCATATGAGATCTCAAGGTATACGATCATTCCCATCGATTTCAGGTGCTCCATCGCAGCCCTGCTCCAGACGACGCTGCCGCCTGTTGCGATCACTGCATGTCCATGGTGAACCGCCGGATCAGAGAGTGAAAGGATCACCTCCTCCTCAATCTGCCTAAACACTTCCGGTCCGTCCTCGTCAAGGATCTCCTGCAGCATCCTTCTGGTTCGCTGCTGGATCAGGATATCGCAGTCAATGAACTGCATGCCAAGCGTCTTTGCAAGGACGACGCCAACGGTGCTCTTGCCGGCGCCCGGCATGCCGATCAGGATGATATTTCTGTGGAGGTGGATCATCGTGTATACTCTTGGTTCTTCTTCTCTTCTGTGATATGATAACTGATCTGTGATATGATAACCGATTGGATGGGGGTTTTGGGTATACGAGGCAGCGGGGGGATTGTATTGCATTAATCCGGGCATGCTGAGCATGTGGTTATCTTTCCTTGAGATCGTTTGAACCGCAGCTCCTGATAGGTTAAGTTGTAAAAATGTGTACATCTCCCACATAATTGGTTGCAAAAATGTGTATGGAACACACATATTATAAACGTGAATACCTGATCACGGGAGGCATGCCCGAGGTTGTCAGCTCATGGATGCAAAACCACGATATCGGGCTTGTGGAAACGATACAAAGCGAGATTCTCAGTAATTATGAGAAGGATTTCGTGAAATATGCGTCTGTATCCGAATTTCCAAAACTAACCCTTATCTGGAATGCAATCCCCGCACAGCTTGCAAAGGATAATCAAAAATTTATATTCTCTCATGTAAAGCAGGGGATGCGTGCACGCGATCTCGAAGATTCACTGCAATGGCTGATCTCAGCCGGGCTTATCTATAAAGTCGAAAAGATTGAGCGCCCCTATATCCCGATTCCAACATATGGTGACAGTACCTACTTCAAGATCTATTTCTCGGATGTCGGGCTTCTCCGCAGTATGAGCAGGTTCCCACCAGATGTTGTTTTTGATACCTCTTCGCTGACCGCCGATATGCGGGGGATTTTAACGGAAAATTTTGTCCTGACAGAACTGGTTGCACATAATTTCCACCGGCCTTATTTCTGGAAATCCGGTGGAATTGCCGAGGTTGATTATGTCATCCAGGAGGGCGTTGATGTCATTCCAATTGAGGTTGAGTCAGGAAGAAAGACTCGCTCAAGAAGCCTTGCACAGTATCGGAAGAAATACAGCCCACGCATTGCTGTCCGTGCCAGCCTGAGGAACATTGCCAGGCATTCAGATGAGCATGGCGAGGTTCTGGAGATTCCGCTCTATCTTCTCTGGAGACTGAAGGCATATCTCCTTTGACCACTGTGTTCACGAACCTTTCGGGATCACGTCTCTATCGATTCCTTTTTCTTCATACCCGCCAGATCATTTCGATCAGATGCAAGCAGGACGATCCCCATCACCGGGCAGCGGAAAACCTCTCATCTACCTGAATAACGCTGCCACCAGCTGGCCCAAGCCTCCCGGCGTGATGGCGGCCATTCAACAATCCCTCTCACTGCCGGTCTTTGGATCAGGCAGGACGACCGGGACACAGGGGGAGGACTATATTACTCTCGCACGGGAGAGGATCGCCGCATTCCTTGGGGCAGAGCCGGTGGAACATATCGTGTTTACTGCCCATGCAACGGATTCCCTGAATATCCTGATCTCAGGTTTTATTCAGAACTATTATGCCGGACAACACCCGGAATATGCTGGATCCGGTTGCCACGTCCTTACCACAGACCTTGAGCACAATTCCGTCCTCAGACCGCTCTATGAACTGAAGAAGAGATATTCATCATCCGGTTTTGATCTGGAGATCATCAGTTTCGATGATGACTGCTCTATCCGGCCGGAGATGGTCGAGGCGGCAATCAGGCCGGATACCCGTCTGATGGTGCTCTCACACGGGAGCAATGTGCTCGGTTCAGTGCAGGATATCCGTTCGATTGGAAAGATCCTGCATGATCATGGGATCTGGTTCATCGTGGACGGAGCACAGACCGCAGGCCATATCAGCATCAACCTGAATGATTTGCCACTTGATGCCTTTGTCTTTACCGGTCACAAGGCGCTCCTTGGTGTGCCCGGAACAGGCGGCTTCTATCTCCGTGATCCGGAGAGGGTTGCTCCGGTCAGGTTCGGGGGAACAGGTACAAGTTCATTCTCACTCGATCATCCCCCTGAGATGCCGGAGAGGTTTGAGATCGGGACACAGAACTATCCGGGACTTGCAGCTCTTGCAGAAGGAATTGCATTCATCGAGGAGAGGGGGCTTGCTGCTATTGAGGAGCAGGTGATGCGGCAGACATCGCTCATCATCAGGGAGCTATGCAAAGAGCCGAATATCACGATCTATAACAAACACCCGGATCTGCCGGTGATCGCCTTCAATATTGATGGGCTCGTAAACGATGATGTCGGATTCATCCTTGCACGGGCATACACTATCATTGCACGTACCGGACTTCACTGTGCACCCCTTGTACATAAAGCAATTGACGGAGGAGAGGGGTGTGTCCGCCTCAGCCTCTCTGTTTTCACGACCGATGAGGAGTGCCGGGTTACAGTAGAAGCGATACGGGAGATTGCTCAAAATGCGAATCGTTCGGTCAGTACGGCATAAGGTATGTGCTGATGGCTCCTTTATGAAGGAGTTCCTTATCAGTGAACCGGTACCAGAGGGGTTCTTTCGTTTTCTTTCGCACTTTGGAACGGTAGAATCGCTCCCGGCTCTTGGCGAAGGCTTCTACACGTTCGAGAAGCCGGACTGGTTCTCCATCAAGGGCTTTGCCGGTGATACGACGCTCGAGGTCCGGTTCAAAAAAGAGGTGATGAACCTGACAAACGAATTTCTCTTACTTCTCTTCACATCCTACAAGGATGGCGATTATGATCTTCTGAAGCTGAAGAAGCGGGAGGAGAATGTTGGAAGGAAGGTCCGGTTGTTCCTGC
>QZAC01000049.1 GCA_003838065.1 Methanocalculus sp. MSAO_Arc2 | reverse complement strand
CTGGCTTCAGCAGCCGACCAGTCGATCTCAACTGTTTCAGGGGAGCCATCGCTTAAGGTTGCCTGAACTGTTGTGGGCAATTCTATGTCATCAAATGCAGTCCCAAATTCGACTTCAATGTCAGGTATATCCTCGAGACTCTCAATTTTGATCTCTTCACTCATGGTTCCGATCTCTTCAGAATCTGCTATTGCTGGCATAACAAGAAGAGCCAGCGTCAGCAGCATTCCAAGAGTTAGATTGATAATAGTGCGTTTCATCATTTCAGATCACCAAAAAAACCTGATGTACTACATAAAATCTTCATATTGCACGTTGTGTTCTCATTCATGCCCCTTTGTCTCCACATACATTGGACGTTTGCATCTTCGGTATAAGTTACATGAGCGGATGGAAACCACAGGTACACATCATCCTGTGGAATATAACGCCATAACGAGCAGATCTATGACCACACGATATAGTGTAATGATGCTCTATGTTCTAAGCCAAAAAGGTATTCATCGGACATTATCAAAAGAACAATCGGACTGTTGACAATCGGGTTGTTGCGAAACAGATTGTTACTCATCACGCCCTAACCCACCAGATGATAATTATCACGTTCAATAGCAACCATGGCGACATCCAGAACGTTAGTTCAGAACGTTAGCTATGCTACGGTTTGTTGATGGTATGTCTTGAAAAGAAAAAATTCAGGAGTGCCCCAGCCCGGATTTGAACCGGGGACAACCAGATCTTCAGTCTGGCGCTCTCCCAGTCTGAGCTACTGAGGCATTCGGATTAAAAGATTGGCAGGATTGATATTTAATACATCCGTTTGTTACCTGATTAATCGGTTTATAAGATCACAGCATCACTGCATCCCAATGGTATCACCTCACAACCTCGTCCAGTTTCATCACTGCATCACCGGTTCATACCCCATTGCCTCTCTTTATCATTTCCCAGAACAGATAATTATCCATGAGATGGCCCTTTGGCAGCGCTTTGAAAATGAAGAGGCAGGAGGAGAAGGGGCCTACCCTGGAAGAGCGGATACACAACAGGACGGTCAACATCATTCACCTGACACACAACGACCTGGATGCCGCGGGAGCCGATGCCATCCACCGGCGGGCGTATGGGCACGACTCGATTCTGACCGTCTTTTCTTCAGTCGGCAGGTTCACCCGAAACCTCAACACCATTGCTAACATCCCCGGGAAAGGAGATCGTATCTCTATTTCTGACCTTGGATACCAGAAGGGAATCGAAGAGGCCGCCCGTCGCGCAAAGGCTGCTGGCTGGAAGATCATATGGCGTGACCACCATCGCTGGAAAAAGAACGAAATCGAGCATATTTCCCGTTATACCGAAGAACTCACCGTCGATACATCCACCTGCGGGTGCGGCCTTGTCGCCCGGGCACTGGCACCCAATGATCCAATATCTGTTGAAATCGCACAGGTCGTCTGCGATTATGACCTCTGGACCCATAAAGACCCGCGTTCTGCCATTCTGGGCCAGATCGGATCGATCAACAAGAACCTCCGGCCCCTCCGCGACCGACTGGAGCAGGGCATCTTCATGGATGACTGGATCAGGGATACCTTCGATACAATCGAAAAAGAACGAAATGTTGCTATTGCAAAGAGCATCAGAAAGGCGAAGGTGCTTGACGGCAGGTTTCGGATCGCCTTTGCCCCTCTCTATAATTATCCAAGCGAAACCGCAGCTGCCATCAGGGAGACATATAATACCGATATCGAGGTTATCGTCTCGGAAAGCGGCCGCTTTTCACTCCGGTCAGATCCCCCTGTTTCCCATCTCATTGCAGCAGAGTTCTCTGGCGGCGGCCACCCGAATGCATCCGGCGGATCATTTCCCTTCACCTTCCGGGACAAAGTATCCTTCTTCCTCCTTGGAAAGACCTCCCACTTTGACCGATTTGTCACCGTCGCTGAAGAGCTATCGGAAGAGAAACGAACCTGAAATGAGTTCCTCCCAGTATGTCGGATGATTCGCAGGTGCAAACCCTCCGCTCATAATATTATCTGAGTCAACAAGTTCCAATGCCTGCCGGAGATCCCCCTCTCCGGGGTCGATCACGATCACCTTCCGCACCGTATATGAACCCATCAAATCGTGTAGCAGCGGGAGTATTTTTGGCGGCACCGCGATATCGCGCTGGATCTCAAGCACCTTCTCCAGACTGTTTTCATTCACGGATGCAAGGTACCAGAAGAACCTTCGTCCGGTGAGCAGTTCGAGCTCAAGCGGTTGTGGCGCCTGATCGGTAAGAATTACATGCCCAAACACTCCTGCATCGCGCATATTCCTGAGAAGATTCCGGTATGCCATTACCTCATCCTCACCAGGATCGGGTGTGATCGATGCGGGGGACGGAACCGACCACCATGGGTTTCTTGCAACAGATATTACCGCACCAATATCGTCTTTGATATCATCAAGCGTTGTATCCGGGAGCATGCCGGCTGCACATCTCTCCAGGTAGAACCATCCACCTGCAGCAGGAATATCCACTCCTTTCTGCGCTTGTATTGTTCTCATCAGGTAAAATGTCGTCAGATCTCCACCAAGCCCGGTGCGCTTCTTCGCCCAGGCAGCGAGATCGGCGACAGATGGAGCATCGGGATCTGATCCGAAGCACCGAACCGGGATCTTTAACCGCTTGGCCATATCTCACACTGTATTTATAGGATACCGGTGCAAAAAGCATATTGATGAGTGGCAAACCAAAACTGGTCACGTGTGGACTACCCTATACCAATGGGTTATGCCATATCGGACATCTGCGGACGTATGTTCCTGCAGACTGCTATGTCCGATATCTCCGCAGAACGGGAGAGAACGTTCTCTTTATCTGCGGGTCAGACAACCATGGAACCCCGATCGTCGTCTCAGCAGAAGAAGCACAGGTGAGTCCGCGTGAACTCTCTGAGCGATATCACACCCATTTTAAGGAAACGTTTGAGCGGATGGATGTCATCTTCGATCATTTTGGCATGACGGATGATGCAACCAACCACGCGCGGACGCAATCGATCATACAGCGGCTTATCGACCGCGGGTATGTATATCCCGAAACAATCAGCCAGAGCTACTGCACCTCTTGTGAGCGGTCTCTCCCGGACCGGTACGTGGAGGGTACATGCCCCCATTGTGGCAAACATGCCCGTGGGGATGAATGCGATCAGGGTTGTGGCCGCCACCTTGAGCCTGGAGAGTTACGTGAACCCGTCTGCACGGTCTGCCAGACAGCAGCCGAGAACCGCGAGCAGGAGCATTACTTCTTTAAACTTGGTATGTTCCGGGATTATCTGCTTGAATATCTGAAACATTTGAATGGAACACTCAACGCCAGGAACTATGCTATTGGCTGGGTCGAAAGCGAACTTCGGGACTGGTGCATCACAAGGACCATGGACTGGGGAGTCAGGTTCCCCGGCCATGAAGAACTTGTTGTCTATGTCTGGGTCGATGCACCGATCGGCTATATCTCGTTTACCGAAGAATGGGCAGACATTCATAACGATAACTGGAGGCCGTACTGGTGTGGCGAAGGTGATATAACGCATTTCATCGGATCCGACATCATCTACCACCACTGCATCTTCTGGCCGGCTCTCCTTCATGCGGCAGGATACGGTACCCCCGATGCCGTTGTTGCATCAGGTATGCTCAAGATTGAGGACCAGAAATTCTCAAAATCCCGGGGCTACGTTGTCTGGGCAAACGAGGACTACCTGGATGTCGGCCTTCCTTCTGACTACCTCAGGTACTACCTTCTCAGCTACACAAGCCATACAAAAGAGCTAAACTTCTCCTGGAAGGCATTCCAGGAGCGGGTGAACAATGAAATCGTCAATACACTTGGCAATTTTATATACCGCTCACTCTACTTTGCAGAAGCCAAACTTGGTGGAATCCCTTCAAATCCACCCGATCCGGGTATTATCGAGGAGATCAGGAGAACAAAAGAACAGGTCGACTCTGCCTTCAGAGCTTTTGAGTTCAAATCCGCAGTGGACGGGATTATGGGGCTTGCAGGGTTTGGAAATAATTACATCCAGAAAAATGCGCCCTGGAAACTGATCAAAGATGACCGACCCCGTGCTGAGTCAGTCATAGCAGACTGCCTTCAGATCGTAAAAGCGGTTGCTCTTCTGATGGAACCGGTGTTACCCAAATCCGCTGCAGCCTGCTGGGAGATGCTTGGGTATGATACTCCCATCACAGAACACCACCTCAATGAGTGCGAACTCCCCCTCACCGGACAATCACTGAAGAAAGCTGCACCGCTCTTTGCAAAACTGGATGACGAACAGTACGCCTCACTCGAAAAAACCTTCATTGAACGGATTGAGGCGGCAAAGAAGAAGCAAGAGCCACAGCAGCAGAAGCATGAACAGCAGAAGGAACAAGAGCCACAGCAGGACGAGAAGACAACAACACTATCGATTGATGATTTCTCCAGGATGGATCTCCGCATCGGTCGAATTCTTGTTGCTGAACCGGTGAAGGGGTCAAACAAACTCTTAAAGATCCAGGTCGATATCGGGTCTGAGAAGAGACAGGTTGTTGCTGGTATTGGCCCATTCTATACACCTGAAGAACTCGTTGGTAAACCGGTTGTGATGGTTGTAAACCTTGAGCCGGCAACAATATTTGGTGTAGAGAGCAGAGGGATGATCCTGGCAGCAGGCGATGAAGCCGCCCTCCTCACACCAGACCAGGATGTCGCTGTCGGGACAAAGATCCGGTAATTATCCGGGAGAATATCCTGCATCAGAGAGGACGGATCGGATCCTCTGCTGATGATCTACCCCTCTGGTCTCGATCTCGATCTCGACTTTGATCTCAGATGGATGGAGACCCTTCTCGTCTCTTTTATGTGCGATATCCAGGATATTTCCCTCAGCATCCGCAATAATACCAAGGAGCCGTGCAAGGGATCCTGGTATGTCATCGATCACAACATGAATCGTTATCGCACGCCCGCGCTGGATTTGCGCCTGGTGGATAACCCGCTCAAGAAGCGAGAGATCGATATTTCCCCCGGATATAACGAGCACGATCCGGCTGCCGGGAGGGAATGCAATCCGCCCGGATAGGAGAAGGGCAAGTGCTGCCGATCCCGCACCCTCTGCAATGACTCGCTTCCGCTCAATCAACAGGAGAATAGCAAGAGTCATCTCTTCTTCTGAAACGGTATGCATCTCATCCACATACGCCCTGATTATTGGGAAGGTATGTTTGCCTATGATCGGAACTGCAATGCCATCTGCAATTGATCGTTTCGGCGTCACGAGCTCCCTGCTTTCAAATGTAAAAGCCCTGTATGCAGCATCACAGGCAGCGGCCTGAACACCGATGATCCGGGTGTCTTCGCCATTACCCCGGATAGCAGTTGCAATACCGGCGATCAGCCCCCCGCCTCCAACAGGCACAATCACAGCATCAATCTCATTGAGGTCTCTCTGGATCTCAATGCCAATCGTTCCTGCGCCAGCTATCACGTCATGGTTGTCATAAGGATGAACAAAAAAAAGCCCCTTGTCTTCAAGCATCCGTGCATACCTCACTGAATCCTGGAGGGTTTTTCCGGCAAGGACAATCTCTGCACCATAGCTTCGGGTCGCCTCCTGTTTTGCAACCGACGATCCGGAAGGCATGACAATTGTCGCACGCAATCCGGTATCCCGGGCAGCAATGGCGACACCCTGGGCATGGTTGCCTGCAGATGCTGCAACAACCCCTCCAGGACCTATGGAGTCTTTCCTGCTGAGGATAGCATTTGCTGCACCCCGGATCTTAAATGAACCTGCCTTCTGGAGCGTTTCGAGCTTCAGATACACGTCATATCCAGTCATTTTTGAAATGGTGGGCGAATAGACAAGCGGGGTTTTCAGAATATATGAAGCAATCCGATCTTCTGCCAGAGAGATATCAACAGGAGCAAGCATATATGCGCAATGTACCTCCAGGAAGAAAAGCGGATCGATTCTGCCGGATTGAAAACTATGACATCTCCGTATGATGAGGTTTGGCCGGCAGAAGAGGGCCATGCTCAGGCATCATCATTACCAAAATGCATCAGGAAGAGTGATGTATACTCATCGGCATAACAGGGAGACCAGCACCGGGGTGAAAATTCGGGGCCGAGGCAGCCGGTGAACAGGTCATACCACTGGTTCTGGAGCATATGGTAGTCTGACCGGATCCCCCGGGGCTCGGTGAAGAAAGAAATGATTTCTGTCAGAAGAAACTGATCAAGGCTCTGGACAGCCACCTCAACAGGGGCATCATACGAGAAGGTGCGATCAACGATGCCTCCATAGGACTGATAGACAGACAGGGCAAGCTCAGGGGAATAGAGCTCTGGTGTATCGTTGTTTGCATCCATCTCAAAGAGGAGAAAGTTATCTATCCAGGGTTTAAGGTATTCAAGATGGATTCTCTTCTCTTCAAGCGGCATATGGTGGTATGCAAGCGAACTCAGAGCGAGATCGACATGCTGATTGATTCTGGCAGAACAGTCCTGTATGCGACTGCACTCCAGGCTGACATGCACATCCGGGAATGCTGACCTGATAGTCTTTTCTGCAAGATCAAGCATCGCGGGGGAAGAATCGATCAGGAGTATTCGTGCAATCTCATCCACTTTCCCAATGTCCTGAAGGTGCTTCATCAATGCAACAGTGAGGCCACCATCGCCGCAGCCAATATCCATGGCGCTCAACGGTTTATCAAAATGCGGCAGCGATTTCCCGGATTCTTCAATAAACTTCTTTCTGGATTCCTGCATGAGAGGGATACCTGTAAAGTGCAGGAATGCCAGAGGCTCTCGAAATGCAACAGCAGGCATGGAAAACCCTCCCTGGTTTCGCGTGAGAAAACCAAGGAGAAAACCAGCGGAAAAGAGTCCGCTATGCTCGGTGAGGGCAGCTTCCCTGAGCCATTCAGTGCAGCGATCAGATTGCCCGCGGGCAGCAAGGAACGTCCCGATATAATAGGAAAACACCGGAGAAAGATTTGAGCGTACACTTCCCTCATACACTCCCGGGGATGCAACCGTCCGGACTATCTCCTCTGCCATAGTGAGCCAGTCTGATTTTTCCTGCGCTGAAAGAAAGAGCATTTCTTTTGTGTAGTAATCAATTTTATATAACAATTATCACCATGTTTTCTCAAATGAATCATTTTCAGAAATCATGATGCTGATATCTGGAGTGTCTTCCAATATCCGCCGATCAGCTATCAGAAAAAATACCGTATCCAGGATCAAGGAGTGTTCATGGAAAACAGCGGGCCTGGAGGGATTTGAACCCTCGACATTCGGGTTAGAAGCCCGACGCTCTATCCTGGCTAAGCCACAAGCCCATAAGGGTTATACTAATTGGATTTCTCTGGTTTTATTCTTTTGTGTATTCTACTATCTGCGGAGATCCGGTACCCTATCGAAATCCTTAACATCGGCAAGGCGTAATCCTTTCCTGTCGCCGCTCTGCGGTAGATGGTAGATCAGGTGATTAAAATGATCGGAAAGAAGATGGAAGATCTGATTAACGTTCAGATCAATGCGGAGCTGTACTCATCGTATCTGTACCTCTCCATGTCTGCATGGTGTACACAAGAAACCTGGAACGGATTTGCTCACTGGCTGCGCCTCCAGGCACAGGAAGAACTGGAGCATGCAATGAAGTTCTACGATTATCTTAACGAGCGTGGAGGTTCAATCACACTTTCTGCAATCGATGCACCAAAAGCAGAATGGAAGGACGTGGGGTCCCTCTTCAGGGAGGTGTATGCCCATGAGCAGAAAGTCACCGGCATGATTCATGCAATGGTGGAAGAAGCTATCAAGCAGAAAGACTATGCCGCAGAGATCATGCTCCAGTGGTTTGTCTCAGAACAGGTTGAGGAAGAGGCAAACGCCTCGGAAATTGTAGCCAAACTTGAAAAGATCGGGGACTCAACCGGAGGCCTCTTCCAGCTTGACCATTATCTCGGTAAACGCTAAGATAGAAAAAAATTACTCCTATTTTATCCTAAGATACGAAGAAACTGCAGGAGTGCCAAATGGTTGAACGCAATTATGCAACAGCCGAGATAAGAATTGGCGGGATGCACTGTGCAGCATGTGCATTGTCAATTGAGGACAGGGTCAAAGCGCTTGATGGCGTTTCTTCAGCAGAGGTGAACCTTGTTTCTGAGAAGCTGCGTATCACCTTCGATCCAGATGGATCATCGCTCAAAGATGTGGAAGCTGCAATACAAAAAGCCGGTTTTATACCTATTCCCATGAAGACGACCCTCCGGATCGGTGGCATGACCTGTGCCATGTGCGTACAGAATGTTGAAAAAACAATTTCAGCACTACCCGGTGTGACCTCGGTTTCAGTCAATCTCAATACTGAACGGGCATATGTCTCACACTATCCTGATGTCACTTCAGTCGAGCTGATCAAAAACGCAATAACCAAAGCTGGATACCAGGTTATTGGCCTTGATGATGAAGAAACAGCAGCAAGGCACGAAGATGAGACTACACGTGATCTGCGGGATAAAGCGGTCAGGTCGATCATCGGGTTTGCTGTGGCAGGAATGCTCATGGTCCTGATGCATGTCCACCCTCCGCTTCCCATCCCGATGTCACTGACGATGTATTTTATCTCAACTCCGTTTTTTGTGTACCTCTCATACCCGATCTTTGCTGCTGCTCTTCGATCACTCGCAAATGGCATTCTGGATATGGACGTCATGTATTCCCTTGGTATCGGAACAGCATATGTTTCAAGCGCACTTGCAACATTTGAGATCATCCTTCCCCCGGAATTTAATTTCTTTGAAACTGCAGTCATGCTTGCCGCTTTCCTTACCCTGGGCAGATACCTGGAGACACGGGCCAAAGGAAAAACAAATGAGGCGATCCGGGCATTAATCAATCTCCAGCCCAGGAAAGCACGGATCAAAAGAGACGGTATCGAAGAAATGGTACCGGTAGATGAAATTGCAATCAATGATATGATAGTCGTTTTACCAGGGGAGTCGATCCCGGTCGACGGGGTTGTCACCCAGGGTGAGAGTTATGTTGATGAGTCTCTTGTTACCGGCGAGCCGGTTCCGTTATACAAAGGAAAAGACAGCGAGGTGATCGGCGGCACCATCTCGACGACCGGTGCAATCACCATACATGCTACACGGGTCGGAAGTGACACTGTTCTTGCGCGCATCATCAGGATGGTGGAGGAAGCGCAGGAAACAAGACCGTCAGTCCAGAGAATTGCAGATCGAGTTGTCTCATATTTCATCCCCGCAGTCCTTGCAATTGCTTTTGGTGCATTCCTTTTCTGGTATTTTATTGCCGGATATCCTCTCCTGTTTGCCGTAACCGCTCTTATTGCAGTTCTGGTTGTTGCCTGCCCCTGTGCACTCGGCCTTGCAACCCCGACTGCGATCACTGTAGGGGTTGGCAGAGGAGCAGAACTTGGGATTTTAATTCGGAGTGGGGAGATCCTGGAGCGATCAGGCACAATTACGACTATCGCAGTCGACAAGACCGGTACTCTCACCGAAGGGCGCCCGGCAGTAACTGATATTTCGCCCATTCATTGGACTTCAAAAGAGCTCCTTTCATATGCTGCCGCGGTCGAAAAGCGATCCCTCCATCCACTTGCCCGCGCAATCGTTCTGAAGGCTGAAAAGGCAGGCGTACCCATGTATGAATCCACCGGTATTGAAACGTTCAGCGGGCAGGGAATCAGGGGATCGGTAGATGGGGTCGATGTTCTTATTGGAAACAGGGCTTTTCTTGAAAGCAGATCCATTCAGATCCCAAAAAAAGCCATCGGAGCAATAGTCAGGTATGAAACCGAGGGAAAAACCGTACCGCTCATCGCCATTGAGAATGAATATGCAGGCTGTCTTGCTATTGCAGATCCAATCAAACCAGGGTCTATCGAAGCGGTGAAGATATTTAATAAAATGGGCCTGCCCGTTATTATGATTACAGGAGACAACGAACGGACTGCCCAGGTAATCGGGGAGAAATCCGGCATCAGGCGGATACTCGCCGAAGTACTCCCCGGTGATAAAGCAAATGAGGTGAAGCGTCTCCAGGATGCAGGTGAGGTTGTTGCCTTTATTGGAGACGGAATCAACGATGCTCCGGCTCTTGCACAAGCGGATGTTGGTATCGCCATCTCAGGGGGAACAGATGTTGCTGTCGAAAGCGGCGGAATTGTCCTGATGCATGACGACCTCACTGACGCTGCCGCTGCAATCCAGCTTGCGCGAAAGGTTATGGGCAGGATACGGGGCAATCTTTTCTGGGCGTTTTTCTATAATATTCTCCTCATACCTATTGCAGCAGGTCTCCTGACCCCGTTATTCGGAATCACCTTCCTCCCCGAGTACGCCGGGCTTGCAATGGCCCTCTCATCAGTAACCATCGTTTCTCTCTCGCTCCTCCTGAAGGGATACACACCTCCGGCAAAGAAAGATATGCACCATCTGCCAACCGAATAACTCATATAGTGGAGAATGGAGAAATCCCCTCCATCTCATCCTCGAACTTGCATATTTATCAGGTTTCAAAATAGAAATAAAGGTACATACACAGGGATCCCCCTCAAGAGAGGGGGCGTGTGGAACCGGACGATACCGGCCGAGATGAGCATGCTGAAAAGAAGTTATCGAGTCCGGAGAAGAAAAGATGGGATATCGCACACACGCGCGTCACACCACATGCCCCGGGTGTCGTGAAGAAATTTATATTGAAGAGCTTGTTGGAGGTAACTGCCCTCTTTGCGGCTCTGCAATCGACGAGGCTGATGCCTCTGAAGAAACAATTGAGTTTGAAGAAATTTTTGAACGGTCAGAGCTTTCGTGGCTGGTTCTGCAGTACTTCCTCTTTAAAAGGTTCCAGGAACTCGGAGCAAACCCCCTCCAGGTCTTCCGTCTGCTATCATCGATTGAGGAGAACGGAGACATGATCTCCTCTGGACAGGAGAAAGAGCACTACGCATACGATCTGGATGCCGATATGTCAAGGGTCGAGCGGCTGCTCCCGAAACGGTGCAGCTCATGTGGGAAACTCTTTGTCCGGGGTGCAAAAAAGAAGATCTCAGGAAACCTCCTCATAAGCGGCATGACAATTTCTTACCGGTGCAATACATGTACAGTCGGGAAAGGAGAATAAACTCCTTTTGACAGGATCGAAAACACAAAAATCATATTATTTCGTGTGTGCGCAGACAGCCCACCACGTAACTCCCATCACCTGCTCCAGGGAGTATGGCGATGAAGTCCGCCATAATCGCCCGTTCTGTCGGCTAATGACTTCTACTTCCCATACAAGTAGATGATGCCGATGATCGACACGATAGAAACAATTGAAACAACTATACGGTACATCCGGAACAGACGTTGCAGAGATGGCGGGTACTGTTTTTATCGGTTAAATGAGCCAAATGTTGCAGATACATATTATGCTCTTACCTCGCTTCAGATGCTGAATGCACTCCCGGAAGACGATCGCAAGACTATCTCGTTTCTTCACACATTTCAGAACCAGGATGGCGGTTTCTCAAATGTATATGTCGGGTATCGGGCGATTACAAGTCTGATCATCCTTGGGGAACGGCCACAGAGAGATCCAACAGGCTGGATTCTCTCTTCGCTCAGGCCACCTTCAGATGATATCCGGCCAATTGAATCATCTTCATGTTTCTTTCAGGCGTACCTTCTTACTGATCTATGCCGGTATCTCACTATCCCAATAACCGGAAATATTCGTGAAACCATCATCAACACGATTCTCCGGAATGTACATCATGAGGGTGGTTTTGGATCTCCATCTGCAACGCTGGCCGACACCTCCTATGCCCTCTCAATACTTGAAAACCTTGGGTATCATGATACATCAACACGTTCCAGGTTATTTATTCATCGTTGTGAAGACCCGGAATTTGGCTTTCTTGCGATGCCCGGGATGTATCCGCCTTATCTTGAAGATATTCATGCCGGGCTTTGTGCATCTTCCCTCCTTGGAGAACGCCCGGCATTTCTCAGGAGTTGCGAAGTGTTCATCATGAAATGTTTTCATGAAAACGGTGGCTATGTCAGATCGGTTTTTGGCGGATCGGCGACGCTGGAGCACACCTATCATGCGCTGGATGCCATGAGAATGATTACAATTATTCGAAATGAACATGCCAAAAGAAGATCCGATACCGGAAGTGTTGTCTGAACCGGGTGTATACATATGAGTGTGACTTTTTTCTGTCCCTTCTGTTGGGCAGAAGGGCCAACTGATGTGCATATCTGTCCGGAATGCGGAAAAAGCCTTGATCTCTGGAATCAGACTCCATTTGAAGATCGCCTCCTTCATTCCCTGAATCATCCAATCACAACACAAAGAATGATTGCGATACACATTCCCGGTATGCGCAGGTTTGCACCTGCGCTACCGGTATATGAAAGCCACCATTTATTGGAAAGGCTCAGTCACCATCCGTCTGAGGTGGTGCAGAAAGCGTGTGAAGCAGTCTGTAATATAGGCACAAAGGAAACCCTTCTATGAAATCCCCGGTCAAGGCTCCCCTGATGCGAATTCTGCTTGATGGCAAAGCCCACCGTGAGATTGATCTGGCAACTGGCGTCGGGTTTACCAGGGTGGTAACGATCAGAAAGTGGATAGATTCGTTTGAACGTGCAGGTTTTATCACAAGAGAGAAGGAAGAGGGAGAACCAGGATATTCATGCCGGTTGAAATGCAACCGTGATACAATACTAAAGATATACAATTATCCGGAATTTCTGCATCTCCGCTCGCATATCCGAAATGCACCATGGTTCTGTCCGCTCTTCACCCGTCAATTTGAAATGCTGCAGGGGGATCTCCCGGAACTTATCGATGAGATGGTCCGGGCTTCACACACGTTCTTTGAAACTATCTGCTATTTTGAATCCCCTGATGAAATACGAAAGATATACAGGCAGACACTTCTGGTAAATCAACTTGCCGGGTTTTCCAGCCCGGAATTTGATGAGATGTGCATATACTACCAGATCTTTCTGCATGCAATCATACGGGATATGAGATACGGAGGCCTAAAGGAAGGGTTTGCAGATGTCCTTGGTATGGTGCAGGGTGCTCTCTCCAGGAGAGCAGCTGACTGCATATAACCGTGTTACATAATCCGGAAAAACAGTCTGGAGACACAATGGATGAGCAGTAGCTACTCTTCAGAAAATTATGGCAGTATTACCCTACATTCGGTAAGACCTGTACCTGCCATGCCACAGAGCCATTTCCTGAAAGCTTATCTGCTTTCATCTTCAAGGTGGTTTTTGAGGCGATTGGTGGGAGCCTGAAGATCATCTGCATTGCGATTGAGCCTGGGTTCATGGGCCCCCAGCACTGTGCCGTATCCCCCCATGTACTGTGGTCCTGGTTCTTCGGCTATATAATCAACTATACTGAGCCTGCTCAGAATCACCTTGTTCATGGATATGCCTGGAGGTTCGCAGGAGATCCCCTCCTCATCAGGATTTCTTCAATTCCGCAAAGCTTCCCGTAGATATGCTGGCAGGTAATACAAAGGTGGCGTGCCTGATTCATTCAGTCTGTCATGGTTGCCTGTGCCAGCCAGTGGAATCACCTGATGAATGCGTTTCTGCCTGCAAAAGTTGCTTTTTCCCCTATTTCCTCCTCAATACGCAGGAGCTGGTTATACTTCTCAACCCGTTCACCCCGGCAGGG
>QZAC01000048.1 GCA_003838065.1 Methanocalculus sp. MSAO_Arc2 | reverse complement strand
TTGATATTCATCTGCTTCTGAAACGCCGTCTGGGACTGCCAGGCGCCAGCATTTATCCCAAGAACACCCCGGTACCGGGATATCCCTGTGATATGAATATGACCGGTATGGAGGATTTCGGGGATGGGATCAATGAGGAAACGATCCTTTTCAGTCGCGAGCATCGGTGTTCTTTTCCCATATGTTGGTGCAAGAAGACGACGTTTGAGCATTGCCTCCATCATACCCCCAGGATCTTCATACCGGGCATTCGGGATCATGCCTATCAGATCGTCAATACTCCTCCCATGGTACATCAACACCCGGGCACCCTGAATGCTTACAAGTGCCGGGTTTTCAACAAAAATACAATTCTTTGGAAACGTATCGCGGAATTCCACAGGGATAACAGGCTGTGGTTCTGCTGCCCGTACCACGTCATGATTTCCAGGGGCAAGAACGATCCGAAGATGTGTCGGGAGAGTTGAGAGCATCTCACCAAGACGATGATATTGTTCATATATATTGGCTATGGTGAGTTCCTTCTCCTGGCCAGGATAAATGCCGATTCCTTCAACCAAATCTCCTGCGACCAGAAGATAGGTGATAGCATCATCTGAAGAGATCCAGTCGCAGAACCGATCCCATGGTTCTTCAAGAAAGGTGTTTGATCCAATATGAATATCAGATATAAATACCGCCCTACCTCCACTCCGTGGTGTATACGGGGCATGCTGAATGGGGACATCAGGACGGAAAAGTTGATCCGCATACAGGAGTTTTCCATCAGGAGAGAGTTTTCCCCGGACGCCAATCACTTCATCAGGCACAATTTCTTCAGCTTCATAAAAGACTGCCCTTTCGCTATGATAGAGAACGGAGATCATTTGAGTGGGGTCTTCCAGTTGAATAATCCGGTGGCCTTTTGCAGTTGTCTTTGTATCTATGACAATCCCGATAATTGAGACTTCGATGTCACGAAAACGGGAAGAATGGATCAAAGCCTCAATTGGAATCGCTCCTGATCGTTTTCGGATAAAGCCGGCCAGGATGTCGTAGCGGTTCCTGAATAGCCCGACATAATCTTCGACCTGGTGGACAGGACCGGCAGATCCCTCCATTCCTTCGACCACTTCAATGACCGGATCTGCACTGAACCTGATACCGTCACGTTTCGGGGCAAGAGCGGGGATGTGAGAAAGGAGGACGACAGTGCAGTCTTTTGACAGACCTGACAGGATCCCGGTGATAAGAGCCGGATCCCCCCTCTCCCGGAGGTATGAGACGACAGCCGGATCAACCAGGTGCCCGGCTTCACAGAACCTGGCAACGATCTCCTGCTCTGCGAGCATAGATGAGTGTGGGATCTCGTAACCAATTATACCTTGTATACGCTACCCAGATGAACAAATGACCTGCTGCTGGATGGTTGTTAAGACAGTATTTATAGTATACTTACCCATACCCGTGAATGCCTTTGTGGAGAGTTCATCCCCGTGAATGTGAAATCCCGGTTTACATCCGGTCATTGTTGCCACTCGACCTTCAAAAAATATTTTCAGGGTTATAATGATTCAAGGAAGGTGCCGATTCTCTTCACGGCTTCATCAAGATCTTCACGTGATGCTGCATACGCGCACCGAACATGTCCAACGCCGGATGGGCCAAATGCACTGCCAGGTGCGACTGCAACCTGCTGCTCGATGAGAAGACGCTCGGCAAACTCCTCATCTGAGAGACCTGTTGACTCGATTGAGGGAAATGCATAGAACGCGCCCTTTGGGAGGTGGCAGGAAAGTCCAATCCTGTTGAGACCTGCCACAAAGAGGTTGCGCCGCATTTTAAAATCAGCAACCATTCGATCTTTTGCCTCTTCAGCTTTTTGCAGCGCCTCTATTGCTGCATACTGTGACATTGTAGGGGCACAGAGCATAACATACTGGTGGATTTTCAACGCTGCTGCAGTGATCTCAGGTGGTGCGCAGAGATAGCCGACACGCCATCCAGTCATAGAATAAGCCTTGGAAAAACCATTTAGCGTGATAGTCCTCTCCCAGAGGGGATCAAGTGAGGCGGGCGCGACATGGCGGCTTTCATAGGTGAGTTCCGAGTAAATCTCGTCTGAAAGGAGGAGAATATCATGGTCGATAATGATATCACTGATTGCTTTGAGATCATCCCTGTCCATCACCCCGCCAGTTGGGTTATTTGGAAAATTGAACATCAGGAGTTTGGTATTCTTCGTCACTTTATCCATCAATATCTCAGGGGTGACCCGGAATTCATTCTCTTCAGGGCAGGGAAGAGTGATTGGCACACCTCCTGCAAGGATAACACAGGGTGAATAGGAGACATAGCATGGATCTGCAACCAGAACTTCATCACCTGGATCGACAACAGCCCTGACCGCGAGATCAAGGGCTTCTGAGACACCACCTGTAACGATGATTTCATCATTTGGATCATACTGCAGTCTGTACCGCGAGAGGAGATCTGAGGAGATCAGGTTACGGAGCTCTTCAAGCCCCTTATTTGATGTATATGATGTTGCACCCTTCTCTATGGACGTAATCCCGGCAACAGAAACATTCCAGGGAGTGTTGAAGTCGGGCTCCCCCACACCTAGTGAGATGACATCACTCATGGTCAGGAGCAGATCAAAGAACTTCCTGATGCCCGATGGAGGTATCGATTGAGCACGCTTCGATATATAACTCATCTTTCGGGCCGCCCTGCTATTGTCAGAAACTGTATGGGAGACGATCGATTCCTTCACTTCTCTGTAGTTCACAGCCATGCTCCTTGTATGTCTTCATGACGATATGAGTTACCGTCTCCCTGATATTTTCAAGCGAGGCAATCTGCCCGGACACAAACTCTGAGACTTCCTGCATTGTTTTACCGACAACGATCAGCTGTAGATCATAGCTGCCAGTGACTAGGCGGAGAGAGTGCACCTCCGGGAACCGGGCAACCCTGAGTGCAATTCTATCATATCCAAATTCGCTCTCCGGACTGACCTTCACTTCAACAACTGCAGTTACACTATCCTCACCTGCCTTCTTCCAGTCGATAACAGCGGTATATTTTCTCAATATACCTGCTTTTTCTAGAGCGTTGATCCGTGATCGAACCTCCGCTGGCGACAGATTCAGCATTGTTCCAAGATCCTCATCTCCGATGCGTGAATCAGATTCAAGTACCTGAAGTATCTCCCTGTCTTTCATATCCATGGTCATTCACCTAAAGAGTTTTCCAGCCTGTTCTTCATTATATCTGGAAATTTTATGTTCTGCAAGCCGTGAATCATTCATAATGACATTCCATATTCTGTCTGTTCCAGAGTCAAATGAAATCTCCTTTGTCCGTCCATATCTTCCACGGGATATAACACGTGTAGATATGACACCAAGCATATTTAATTCACTGATAAGATCGGTCACCCGGCGATGAGTTAGTGTCTCCAATGAGAGTTCCCGTGTTATTTCGCGGTACAGCCGCATCACTTCGCCACTGGTGAAGATCTTCTGGTTGATCCTGTGGAGGAGGAGCATTGCATAGAGAACAACCTTGCTCTGCGTTGGAAGCGTGGATATGCACTCCACCATACTGTCAGTCTCGATCTTCTCCTGTGCCCATCGTACATGACGCTCGTTTACGTGATCTTCATCTCCACGGTCAGCCAGTTCGCCCGAGACACGAAGAAGATCCAGCGCACGGCGGGCGTCACCATGCTCCTGTGCGGCAAGTGCGGCACAAAGCGGAATGACGCCATCATCCAGGGCGCCTTTTACAAATGCAGATTCTGCACGCTGCTGAAGGATATCAACGAGTTCGTGGGCATTATATGGCGGGAATACGATCTCTTCCTCAGAAAGAGAGGAGAGAACACGGGGATCGAGGAAATCAGTGAACCTGAGATCGTTTGAAATGCCAATGATGCAGACTTTGGACTGCTTAAGTTCAGAATTGATTCGTGTGAGATTGTACAGGGTTTCATCTCCGCTCTTTTTTACCAGTTTGTCAATCTCATCCAGGATGATCACAAGCACTCCCCCTTCATTTTCCAGGATATTTTTCATTTCAGAATAGACCTGGTCTGTCGGCCACCCGGTCATGGGAATATGGGTTCTGGTCCGATCGGAGGAAAGAGCTTCAGAAGTCTCAATCAGTTTTGCAATCTGGGCGAGAACCCGGTACTGTGTGTCGATCACCTCACAGTTCAGGTGGACAACCCGGCACCGGGTATTTGTCTGAACCCCGGCTCGCTCCAGTTCCTCACCGACAAATCTAACCGAGGCAGTCTTACCGGTACCGGTTTTTCCGTAGATGAGAATGTTGGAAGGAGTTTCATTCTGAAGGGAAGGGGCAAGAACAGCAGCAATTGAATCAATTTGAATTGATCGGTGGGGAAGTATATGTGGACGGTACGTATGCCGCAGGACCTCCCTGTTCCGAAAAATATTATTTTTTCCGAGATATTTCTTAAAAAGACCTATTGATTCGGTGTTCTCTGCAGTCATTAATCCCCTCCACAAACAAGCAATATCCAGATCATCAGGGTATTGTATAATATAGATAGCAACACCCTTGATCAGTATTTACTGTGATTACTATGATTACACTCTTCACTATTAAACCCCACGATTTCCACTGGACAGATCATATCAAACACACTGTTGATTGATATATTGGAAGTTTATTTGGATCCTTCGTACCCCTTTATTTCCATTGGAAAACACCCATACGGAAAAACCGATGCCTTTTTTCTCTCCGGGACTGTATTAACGGGGGCTACGGGTGGATCTGTATTTCCTGTGGAGGGTTTTCCAGTGTCCCTTCTCATTCCGTACCGGGGTCTGGAGTTCGACATAGTGTCTAAAGGTCAACATATACGTGATCGATTCAAGGGAAGAAAAGGGGATTGATCCCCCCCTCCCTATGGTTTCGACTGGAGATTCGTGAGAGGGAGAAGAGAGAGGAAGAAGAGAAGGAGAAGGAGAAGGAGAAGGAACAGAAAAAAGAGGGAGAAAACAGAAAGAAAGGGAAAAAAAAGAAAAGACACAGAGGAACAGCTCACCCAAGAATGACGTGTGCTGTATGTACGTCGAAGAAGCCATGTGTACCTATGGTTTAATTGTATAAATAGTTTCCTAACTGATAAAATTGTGTTTAATTTATACTTTAAGTGTCAACCAGTGTACCCTTAGCAACAACCAACAGTCCCAGCTACAACTCAATCGTCAGGATCACGACTGCCGTCGCTATCACCATCTTCGCTGCTATCGCTGCAACTAGATAGCCATTACATACGTGCGTTATCACCGCTGCGGTCTGTTCACTTATTAGTGCCGCTATCATCACCTGACTACCATTGTTGCAACAGTAATCGTAGTACCAAGGGTGTATTAAAGCCCACCTAAAGTAACACTATTATACTATTAAAACATTTAAAATCGTACTTGTATCAATATATATCACACTCTTTTTGGCATGACCATTTCTTCGCCTCTACCCTGGCTTTTCTATCTCCAGTGGAAATAAAGGGGTCCCTCTGTTGATCTGGATAAACGTCCTCAACGACTATAATATGACTTCAAATCACCTCAGATCCATCTGAGAGAGGAGTGACCTCCATATTTCCCATCTTGGTGGATTTTCTCCTGTGGAAGTGAACATTTTTCCTTTTAATTGGCAATAGATCGTGGATGAGTCTGTTCTCTTCCAGGGTAAGATGACCCCTTTATTTCCACTGGAACCCCTGATGGATCCTACCACATGGTAATCCCTGGTGCAATCCTTTAATCCCTGACACTTTATGTTCTGACGGTTTGATCCCCAACCACCCCTTTACTCTGTGATAGGTACGACCTTCGAATACCATGTGAATTACATAAGTGGCTACTCTGAACAGATCGCCGACCCCCACTGATAAACCAATCGACAGATTAACCGATAGAAGATCTGATATGCCGCAGGGAACAACAGTGAGTCATGAGTAAGCATCATCATAAGGAGATCCCGGTTGGCGCTGCTGTGATAACGGTCTCCACAACACGCACAAAGGAAAACGACACATCCGGCAGGACCGTCTGCGAACTCTTCAGTAATGCGGACATCCCCGTTGTGTACTACAGAATCATACCTGATCAGGATAAGGAAATTTGGAACGTTCTCCATGAAGCACTCGGGCGTGCAGATTGCATCGTCTTCAATGGGGGAACCGGTCTCACTCCTGACGACCGGACAATTGAGGTCGTCGCGCCGGAGCTTGAGAAGGTAATAGATGGGTTTGGAGAACTTTTTCGCCAGAAGAGTTACGCTGAGGTTGGAACCGCAGCCATTCTTTCACGTGCACTGGCCGGTACTGTCAAGGGTAAGGCAATCTTCTGCATTCCAGGGTCAACAAATGCGGTCAGGCTTGCAGTAAAGGAGATAATAATTCCCGAGATCAGGCATATTCTCACGCATGCCAGAGTGGTGTAATCTATTGTCGCGCTTCTCCCGATGACCTTCTCCTGATGAGACTTCACACCAATAGATCCCATTCCGAAAAGGGGTCTGTGCAAAACCCAAGATGTACAGCACCTCTCGATCGCCGGGATCCCGGCTTTATTATTTCAGGATATTCAGAAGGGCGGTCCGTTCGATGACCAGTTCACTAATACGATCTGAGCCAACGAGGCTGATTTCAGCATCGCTGATCCCAAAGAGTTCCTGCAGGATGGGTACGCGCTCTTCAGGGATTCCCTGTTCTTCCGGGATCTCCTTCGTTATCATAAAAAGCTCTCCCCACGCTTCCTTGATGGCTTTCTCCTCTCCTCTCCTCTCTCTCCTTTCCTCATCTGATGAGGCGATGACGGCAACCCATGCACTCATCTCTCCTTCATGAAGACCGAATTTCATCCCCTGCCCTGTCTGGCGCTGTCCGGATGCGTACAGGAGCACCTCCATTTCAAGGCTCCGGGCAATCATCCTTCCCTCACCCTCAGCACGGATGGCCTGCTCAATTGAAGCAATCGCATGCTCCCGACCTGCCATCATGTGTGCATTCATACACACTATCCAAACATTGTGATGATCTGCGATCCGTCGTATCCTGGAAAGTGTCTCAGGTACCGAATCAACGTGCATCCCCACCATCTTCAAAGACCACTTTTTCTCTTCAGCCATTACACACACTCCAGCTCGTATAATCTCGGAAACTCTCTATCTCCCTCTCTATCTCCTGTACTTTTGTTTTCTCCGCTCTGTCTGTCCTTCCAAAGCTGGCTGCTTTTTTTTGCCATGGTCGACCTGTCTGCCCTTCACCAAAAAAATCACACATCATCCTTATAGAAATCCATAATTTCCCGCTGGCCGCCCATCTTTTGTTTTGCATTCGTTTCCCGTACCTCCTCTGCACCAGTTCCCGGTACACTTACTGCAGGCTCCCGTCGATCACTGCCTGCCTTTCTGTCATCTCCAGATTTCAAGATCTTTTGGGCCTTTCTTTTCTTTCCGGCTCCTTGTTGAGTTTCAGTGCCTCCTTTTTTCCCGGCCTGGTTCTTAGTCCTGCTGGCTCTGACCTGCTCCATGACACTTTCAGCGGTCTTCTGTCCGATAATCCGGGCGATCTTCTCAAGACCCGCATCTGCAATGGCAGCCGGGGTGTCATATCCGTTATTGAAGAGGGATCGTGCACGAACACGCCCAATCCCTTTGAGCCTGATGAGGGGGAGGAGTTCTTCCTTCACTCCATGCATGACCCGGATTTCCAGATTGCCAACAAAACTGGAAAATTCAGGAACTTCATATCTGCAGATCTCACGGGCGCCATGGATCAGCCACCCGATGCCCTCAATGATCCCATGAATATCACCCGGACCGATGGAAAACCGCTCAGCAGTCATCTCGACCGGCACTTCATTGATCCAGTCCATCAGGACAAGTGCAGTCTTGATAGCAGTCACAACCTCCTCGTACCCCAGCCAGGGGACGGCATCTTCTGGCCGCCCGATCAGAAACTCTTCCTCCTGCTCTTGCATAACCTGCTCGATCAGTTCATAATCTGCAGACCGGAGGTATAACCGGAACATATCCGGTGTTGCGCACAGGAGGTGCAAGATACCAAATGGTGTGATTTCAGTTCGATCTTTTAGGCAGTCTGCTATCATCACCGCTGATCGTGGGTCCAGATAGAGTTTTGATGTCAGTTCTCCTAACCCGGTAGCTTGAAAACGTTCCCAGATATCGATGATCATCTCCATCTCTTCGAGATCCTGTATAACACGGGTAATGATACGGCTGAGGTGGCTCAGGTTTGCATGTCTGGCTGCATAGAAACTCCCCTGAAAGAATTGCAGAATGGCATCCAGATCTGTTGCTTCTTTGCCTGCAACAAGTGCCAGTATACGTGAAAGAAGATTCGATCTCTTAGCACACTGTGAATCGATCTCTTCAGTTGCTGCATGTATGAACTCCTCAAAGAGTTCATTGACCGCAGCTTCGCTTCTTCCGATCAGCACTGCCTCGCCATATGGATCCAGGCCTGGTCGTCCGGCTCGTCCGGCCATCTGTCGGTATTCGAGGACCGGGATTGGTACCTGTCCTTCTCCTGGAACGAACCGGTGGACGCTGTTGATGATGACACGGCGTGCCGGCAGGTTCAACCCGGCTGCAAGAGTTGGTGTTGAGGCGATCACCCGTATAGGCCCGTTCCGGAATCCTTCTTCAATGAGTTTTCTGATATCGCGTGACAGGCCTGCATGATGAAATGCCGCTCCGCCCCGTATGCAGATGGCAAGGGTCTTTGCGACTGAGCTTTCGTCACTGTGCTCAATCTTTTCGGCGAGATCCAGAAGATCCCGGTCTTCCAGCCGGAGTGCAGCTGCGATACGTTTTGCAGCACCTTCAGCGTTTCTTCGTGATGACACAAAGACAAGGGACTTGCCACCTTCAGAAATGGTATCAAGACAGAGGTTAGTATCTGGCTCTTTTTTAACAGACTGTACCCTTCTTACCCCGTCTCCAAATTTGATTGTGCCATGGAAGAAGACCCCTTCCCTGAGCTCAACCGGCCGCCAGTCTGATTCAATCAGTCCGGCAGAGAGCCAGTCTGAAAGCTCTTTTGGATTTCCTATCGTTGCAGAGAGACCGATTACCTGAATGTCCGGATTTCTGTTCCGCATCGTTGTGATCACCATCTCCAGGGTGGCTCCACGGCTCTCGTCTCCAATAAGATGGATTTCATCTACAACAAGGAGAGTAATCCTGTGAATCCAGGAGGTATGGTTTCGTAATAGTGAATCAACTTTCTCAGATGTTGCAACAACGATGTCAGATCTCCCGATCAACTCGTCCTTTTTATCATAATCTCCGGTTGCGATCCCGACTCGGACTCCCTTCCCTGAGAAATCCTCGTATTTCTCGCTTGCCAGTGCTTTGAGGGGGACGACATAGAGACACTTTCCACCGGATGCAATATGGTGGTGCATTGCCATCTCGGCAACGAGCGTCTTTCCACTAGCAGTTGGAATACTGATGACCAGGTTTCTCCCATCAAAGAGTCCTTCTTCAATGCAGGCTGCCTGAGGTGGATAGAGCCCCTCAATTCCACGGGCGTGGTACTGATCCTTGAGTCCCTGTGGGATCGGAAGTACATCAAGAGATGCCTCAAAAACCCCTTTATTTCCAGTGGAATCTCGTACTGACACACAATCACATCGCTGGGTATATCTGAAAGATGACAGATTATTTTTCTTATCTACGGGCTTAATTTTAGATTATAACGGAAATCTACGATGATATCTGGTTTACAACCATGAATTTGGGATGGATTTTTCCGGCACTGGTTGGCAACACCCGGGGCAGTTTTTGAGACGAGCTGTGAATTGAATGGATAGGAGATGATGATTTATTTATCGTTGATCCTTTAGCAATTCAACATTGGCTCAGTTGAACCTGTGGTGGCTGATCACTTTGTCATTGAGCAAACAGGTGCAACATATTATGAGGTCCCAATCAGTAATAATAACTGATCAGGTCCTGTTTTGCCTCTTTTTTCCTTTTATCAAGAAATGCAAAGACACTTGCATGGTCTGACCCCTCAATAAGCATCTCAATTGCTTTGCGTGCAGTCTGCACCGGTTCGGGAAGTCCGATGATCCCAACGGTCTTACCATAAATCGAGATGAATGTCTGGGTCATATTTTCAATCTGGTCCCTGGCCTTACCGTCACGGCCGATGACCCGCCCACGGATCTGGTTCATCCTCTGGGGCGTATCTGCAACATGTGAAAGGTCAAGGATATCCAGGAGAATATCTTCATCCTCAAAGATTCGGAATGCCCGTTCAGGCGAAAAACCTCGCCCGAGGGCACGAACTACTTCAGTTGCCCTGAGGACGCCAATTGTGTCCTCTCCTTCTATTGTAACAATACCTTCATTGCTATCGATGGTGAGACTGACACCGGCTTGCTCTTCAATGGCCTTGCGCGTTGCTCCGCCTTTTCCTATAATGACCCCGATCCGATCGGAGGCCACTTTACATTCCTGAACTGTCATAGCTGGTTCTCTCATTTAAGGGGTGAAGAAATCTTCACCAACGATCCCTTTCAGGATCTCGTGTTCATCGAGTGTCTTGCACCCGCTCCCAAAATACCTGTTGATATTCTGAATGTCCCGGAAGAGGAACCGGTGGGCAGAGGGGTGATCCGGGGTCACTGCCTGGCCCATATCTATCAACCAGAATTCGCCGTCTCCGTGCAGGATGTTGTATTCGGAGAGGTCCCCATGCACGAGCCGTGCTTCCTGGTACAACCTCTGTAAGAGATCGAGAATTATTTCGTATGCTGCCCCGAAATCTTCAGGGGGATTGAGCCTTAGCTGTGGATATGGTACCCCCTTGCTGCCGATGAAACTCATAATCAGAATGTTTCTGTCAAAGGCAATTGGTTCTGGCACCGGAAGACCAGCATCATGTGCCCGAGAAAGGTTCGAATACTCTTTTCTGGTCCATGCGAAGATGATCTCTTTTCTTGTATTTCTGATGTTGGAAAACCGTGGGTCACCCATGATATATTCGCTCATAGCGTTAAAGTTGCCTGTTCTAATCCTGTATATCTTGATGACACAGTCTTCTCCCTCCCCCCGCTCCGCATGGAAGACATTTGCCTCTTTTCCGGTGGATATGGATCCTCCAATCGCACTGAATAGTTTGCGATTTGCCAGTTTGTAGAGTGCAAGGAGGGTGACCTCATCAAAGACTTCGTCCCTGACCTTCCGCTGATCTTCATCACGGATCCTGATGCCCATCCGGGAGAGCTTGCGGTCAAGTTCCCTAACTCGAAGCTCTGTCTTTTTTGTCTCCTCTCCACGACGGCCCATTGTCTTGTTATCCCTTCCTGCTGCTCCTGATGAACTCGTATGCTGGTGCAAGCACTTCAACGAGTGCATCTGCACAGGCATTTTTAGCATCCATTGGATGGATCTCACCTGAAGCATACGCTATTTCAAAAGACTCCATGGATTCGAATTCGCGATCTCCTCCATACTTTTCGGAGCGTTTTACGACAACCTTCCCAAGGCGTGGAAAAATATGATGGCAGAAGATCTCTATAATCGGGTTTCCGGCAGCCTCCGGTGGGCAGAAGGCCTTTTTAATCTTTTTCCGTATCTCTTCTTCGGAATCGCCGACCGATATAACGTTTCCTGAAGACGATGACATCTTCTTTCCGTCAAGCCCCTGAACAATTGGTGTATGGACACAAACTGGCGGTTTTTTACCAATTGCCCCGAGGTGCTCACGAGCAAGCATATGGATCTTGCGCTGGTCAATTCCACCGACTGCAGCATCGACATCAAGCGCTGCAATATCGACCATCTGCATGATTGGATAGACCATCTGTGAAACTGTAGGGGTATCCATCGCACGCCCCACTTCATCCATGCTCCGCTTTGCCCGGTTCAATGTCACCTGCTGCGATAGTTCAAGCATCCTGAGCTGATATTCAGGGTTCAGCTGAAGATCGGTTCCGATCACAAACTCAGCACCTTTAAGACCGACAGCCTCGATACAAGCCCTGTTATATTCGGCAAGCTCTCTCACTTCATCAAGTGTTCCTTTGCGATTGAGGAATGCATGAAGATCTGCGAGCAGAACGATCACGTGAAAGCCCGCTTCTTTCATATCAATGAGCTTATTGATAGTGACGAGGTGGCCAAGATGAATCTCCCCGGAGGGTTCATATCCAGCATAGACACGTTTTATTGGCTGGGCAAGGGTACTATGGAGTTCCTCCTCTGTAATGATTTCAACGGTGTTTCGCGCCACGAGATCATATGGATCCATACCGTACTATTGTCATTTCGAGGTGTTTAAGGTATGAGGTTCAGGAGGGTTTTAAACTGGCATTATAATCACAGAATTGTAGGAAGCAATTGATATCTAAAAGGGTATTGAGCGGTAATACTGATTTTTGAATGTGAACCGAAAAAAGAGTTTTTCCTGGGTATTCACCCGATAGGCTGGAATCCGAGTGAATGATTGGTGAGTGCGATCGATTCTTCAGGCTCGGTAATAGTTCCCATCATCGCCCGAATGCAGTCGATCGTCTCCACCACAACATCTGCCTCCTGGTGAATTGCCTGGAAGAGACAGAGATCGTCTCTGTCTACAGAAATCGATCCCTCGAAGATTCCATTCTCCCAGAGATCTGATCTCGGCCTGCCAAGATCCATCACGTACTCTTTCAGCTCAGCAGTCGAGGTGATTCCGGTTTCTGTCAAAATCAGCCCCATCCGCGGGTTCTTTTTGATGCATTCAATGATGTGTTCCCTGGTACCTGGTTGTTTCAGATCCATCTGGACAACATGCATATGCATCATCGTTGTTGGCACGATTAATGCTGTTGTCACAATGTTGATGTCCGGCAGAACTGACTGGACATCGGGTCCATGGTGTGATGGGATTGTAACCGGATTACAGACGATTGCATCAATTGGCCCCCGCTTGATATCGCCCGGGTCACCTCCGCGCCGGATCATTGTCGCCCTGACCTTCTTAACACCGTACTCTTCATCGACAAGTTTAATGATTCGGCAGAGGCCGGTGGTATTGCAGGAGACAATTCTTGCATAATCTTTTCCAATTGCCTCGGTATAGTTGCAAGATGATGAGAAGGAAAAGCCGGCCACCTCATGGTCCTCGCCACCTTGCCAGATGGCTTTGACTCCGGCCTTCTCGTAGAGAGGACGGTTTTTTGCGCCTATTCCTCCGGGTGTTGCATCCACCACGATGTCGCAGGCAGATATCATCTCTTCAACCGATCCGGCAACAGGAATTCCTGCCTTCTCAAAAGCTTCTTTCTTTGAGAGGTCGGCAATAAAGAGTGGATATTCCCGTGCTTTTGCAACATAGGCTTCTGCCGAGGGTTTCGTTTTGGATACCCCGATGACTTTCATATCCGGCTGGCAGGTGATCGCATCGGCAACACGTTTTCCGATGGTCCCATACCCGTTGATCGCAATCCGTATCATATGAAATCAATACAGGTTTGCCAATACATAAACTTCCCGGTATTGCAGGATCATGTCTCTGATGAGCAAGCGTCATGTTCCCATTGAATATTCAGAAAAGAACTCCTCAGAGACCATTGCGCAGGCACCGTCAGCATCTACCATTAAAAGTGCAGAAAGTGAGATCCATGTTTTTATCCGATGAACAGGATTTTTCCGGCAGAACCCCTCCGGCCTGAAGGAAAACAAAATCTCTTCGGGTGTTGCACATTGCACTGCATCAGCCTTTAACGGATAAAAAGAGAGTCCTTCATGTTCAAGACAGGGGAAACCCCCATATCTGAGCCCATCAAGATGCGTTACCCGGGCCTGATGAAAGAGTGTCACCAGATCGCTCTCTATAGTTTCATCGATCAGATCGGCAGGCACACTTTTTGAAGGGCTATAGCGGCTTCCACGTATGAAGAGTGCGATTCCGGCTTCTTCAAGGTCTTCTTTATCTGCCATACAGAACCCCCCTGTATCAAGGGCGATTGGAAGCCCCTGGCTATTTCTCATTTTGAGTCTGGTAAACCAGAGCCTGATTCCACGTGTTGGGGTGCTATCGTATATAAATGCAAAATCAACCACAGCCGCTCCATGTATGGTATCTGCGATCTCTTCGATAATTTGGGTATTTTCGATAATGCCACCCTCCTCTGCCATCATGTATTCGCCCCCAGCTATCCTTTCTTGCCCCTCTCCTCATCAAGGTGCCGATAGTGCGATCCGCAATTGCTAATAGAGCGCTGATATACCTGATATGTGATATGGCACGTTATGCACTGTTGATCATTGATATGCAGAATGACTTTGTAGCTCCTGGTGCACCACTCCGGGTGGCAGGAGCAGAAGGTATCATCCCATCCATCCAGAGAATTCTTGATGCTTTCCGAAAGCGTCACCTACCGGTGATGCATATTCTCCGTATTCATCGTCGGGGAGGACTGGACGTGGAGCATTTCAGGCGTGATCTTTTTCAACAGAGACCGTTTGCTGTGGCAGGAACAAAGGGGGCAGAGGTGATAGATGAACTTTCACCACTTCCCAGTGAGTATATTCTCGAAAAGACGCGAATGAGTGGATTTTTTGGAACCGATCTTGATCTCCTCCTCAGGTCACTTGAAGTACAAAAGGTCGTCGTCACCGGCATTCAGACACCAAACTGCATCCGAACAACGGTCTATGATGCGATGGCCTATGGCTATGACACCACGCTGATCTCTGATGCAACAGCTGCCGCAACTCCTGAGATCCATGAGGCGAACCTCCGCGATATGGCGGCAATCGGTGTTTCAATCATCAGGACAGAGGAATGCAGAAAGATGTTATGAAAACAAAAACTCTCTTCATCTTGAAGTGGGTAATTGACTGCTGTAATGTGGACGTTTGTGTACCTGGTCCTTCATTCATATCCAAAGCCGAAATTCTCCTGTAGGGGGGACTATCAAGTAGTCTGCAGGATAATGATGTATGTATGCAATCAAGGGTGCCTGCATCTGAATTGAAAGATCGCCTCGCCCGGTTCCGTAAATGGATGGATGGTAAGGACCCGGACTGGCAGGTTGCGGTAATTTTTGGAAAGATAAATCAGTATTATTTCAGCGGTACAATGCAGGATGGCCTGATTTTCATTCCGCGCATTGATGAACCAGTCTATTGGGTCAGACGGAGCTATGAACGGGCACGTTCAGAATCGTACTTCTCAGATATCCGCCCGATGCAGAGCTTTCGCGATGCAGCAAAAGACATGGGACAATATCCCGGGGTGTACCATATCGAAACTGAAATCGTTCCTATTGCTCTGGCAGAACGGTTCAGAAAACATTTTCCGGTTTCAGAATTCAAATCGCTGGATCCGATGGTCGCGCGAACAAGGGCAGAAAAGAGCAGGTATGAGATCGAACTCATGAGCCGTTCAGGAGAGATTCATCGGCGTGTCCTTGAGGATAGAGTCCCCGATCTCCTCTATGAAGGTATGAGTGAGGCAGATCTTGGCTGCGAGCTTCATTCAGTACTTATTGAGGAGGGGCACCATGGAATCATCCGATTTGCAATGTTTGAAACCGAGATTGTTCTTGGCCAGATTGCATTCGGTGTACATTCAATTGCTCCTACATATTTCAATGGTCCCGGGGGATCAGTCGGTCTCTCCCCTGCGGTTCCGCTCCTGGGCTCGCGCGAACGAAAACTCAGGAAGGGCGATCTCGTATTCCTTGATGTCGGGTGCGGGTATGAAGGTTACCAGACAGACAAAACTGTTGTGTATCAATTTAGAGCTCCCGTTCCCGAAGATGCGGTTTCTGCGCATCAGGTCTGTCTTGATCTCGAACACCTGATGGCCTCGCGGCTTCGTCCAGGCACGACACCGGCTGACATATACCAAATGGCAATGGAGGAAATCCCTGAGAGGTACCTTTATGCTTTTATGGGTTGCGGAAAGAGACGTGTTCCATTTGTTGGCCATGGAGTTGGTCTTTCTGTTGATGAGTACCCGGTTATAGCATCCGGCTTTGATGAACCTCTGAGGTATGGAATGACGATTGCACTTGAGCCAAAGATAGGGATTGCAGGTGTTGGTATGGTTGGATCTGAGAATACCTATCTTGTCCAGGCTGGGGGCGGAGAGTCAATTACCGGCCATTCACAAGGATTAATCGAGGTGGGGTTTTAATCCCACCCTAAAATAAACACTGCATTAAGAAATCCAGAGTATCTCTTTGGCTACCCTGAAAAATGGCGTCTCAAAAGGCAATCACGTATGGTACTGTTTCTTCACTGGCAAAGATTATTGTCTTATCTTATGATAAATGCCAGGCCAGGATAATAGCAAGATCTGCTATCCCGTGAAAATCTTCGGGCATATGCAGCAGCACCGGTTATTTCCTTCTTATCACTCTTGTGATAACAATCCTCCATTCAGCGCCATATACCCCGGCGGTTCCCCATACGGCAGTCTTTGTCTCCAGGTGCTGCCAGTTGCGATCCCAGAAGGTATATTCGGTTTTTCCGCTTGTCTCAGAGACGATATGAAAGAATACTTCCTGAAGGCCAGGCAACTGGTATACCGGATCGGAGAAGAGGTTTCTGCCGATCTCTTCTGGAGTTGTGTCATAGATGACCCGTCCATTTGTCTCAACTACCCACACATCATAGGGAGTATTGGCAAAAAGGGGGGTGATCACCTGCTCGATCATCACCTCCGGCTGGTAGGTAATATCGGTATAGCCAAGGTATTGGCCATCCCTGGAAAATATCGGGCTGCTCTGTGAGATGCCGTAGAATCCTTCGACAAGCCAGAAAACATCGGAGACTATTTGTTGTTGTTCTGTATTGGCTCTCTCCACAGCTGGCTGGTACGAGAGGTCAAGTCCCACGGTATCGGTATATTTCTCCGGAACGGCGGCGATGACCACCCCGTCCGCATCAATTACCAGAGATGAGCGAGCATAGGGATACTTCTGCAGCGATTGCTTCAGCGAGTCCAGTGCATCAGTGTTGTCGAGCCCGAGGATCGAGAGAACCATGGCGTTCTCATCAGTTACCTGAGAGATTCCGGTGAGTTCGTCATTGATGAGGGTGATAGATCTATGAAGGATGAAGTTCATTTCTTCCTGATATTCAGTAGCATGATCCTCTTCTTCCAGACATCCCCCAATGATGACGGCAAGAACAAGGAGAGCAAGCAGACAGGCGTATACTGATCGCATGGAAGAGTAATAATTTCGATGACCATAAATAATCTTTTGATACAGGGCACCTCTTACCGTGAATCCAGAGGAAAACTATATGAAATCCATAATACCATTCTGGTATTGATACGTGAGTTAGATGTCGCGACGGAATACGCGCTTACAAAGGGATATCCTCTATCATGAAGACTCTTTCGGTGAATTTTCAGATATACCAGAATATCTGGCTGTAAAAGATCCAAAGAGGTACAATCGTAAAAAGAAGCATAATGAGAAGGTACCGAAGAAGAGCCAGATGCGAGGGAAAGAATCTCTTTCTCCGGACATTGATCTTCTCCCGGCAAAGAAAAAGTTGAGAGGGAATTCATCTGATTTTGATACTGATCGTTTCTATTGACGAGTATAACAGGTCTTTATCAAGTTGTTAGAACTCTCATTATACATATACAAGCTACCATATCTGGTCCCGTATCATGAATGTACATAAGAAGAGTACAGGATCAGTGATTACTGTGTTCACCCGTTCCATACCGCTTTTGAAATGGACAGGAGGCAAGGGGATGCTCATTATGGCATTCTCCCGTCTGTTATCATAGGGTTTATTCTGCAATGGCGGAGTATAATTCTATGAATGACGCTCCGGTGCGATCTGCACATTCATACCAACCATTCTCGTGACGGTGAGAGCCGTGTGGAAGATATCGTCAGGAGAGCAGAAGATGTCGGACTGGATGCGATCGCGATCACCGATCATGATACCGTCTCAGGCGCCAGGTATGCGATGACCCTTCAGACACCGGTCCTTATCATACCGGGTATTGAAGTTTCGACAAAACAGGGTCATCTTCTTGTTCTCGGAGTGACTGATCTGATTCCACCCGGGCTGACTGTTGCGCAGACGATCAAGATTGCACGGTCGATGGGTGGCGTAACAATCCTGCCACATCCATTTCATATGCTGCGGCATGGTGTTGGGCTGAGGCTGAGAGAAGCATTTGCCCTTGTTGATGCGGTGGAGGCTTTCAATTCGCGATTTATTGTTGGCACCGCCAATCGCAAGGCCTCCCGT
Organism: Methanocalculus sp. MSAO_Arc2; assembly: GCA_003838065.1. Lineage (GTDB taxonomy): Archaea > Halobacteriota > Methanomicrobia > Methanomicrobiales > Methanocorpusculaceae > Methanocalculus. The sequence continues at coordinate 15,283 of QZAC01000048.1, read as the reverse complement.
ATGGCACGCAGGTATGGAAAACCATGCATCGGGGGTAGTGATGCGCACCACTGGCGGTACGTCGGATACGGCTCAACGCTGATTGATGCTGATCCATCGGTCGAATCGATCCTTGCTGCGATCCGGGAGGGGAGGACGGTTGCATCATGCAGGATGACACCGCTGTATACCTACACCCGCCAGTCGCTGCGGAGTTCATGGAGGAGGTTGAAACGGCGGATACCAAACCTCCGCAGGTGAGACTCGCCTTCCGGGTTGCCTACCTTGGAACGGGCTTCTCTGGCTCCCAGCAGCAGCCGGGCATACGGACCGTCGAAGGGGTTCTCATCGACGCCTGTATTCGCCTTGGTCTGATTGACGATTTTCGAAGTGCAGGGTTTGTTGCCGCGGGAAGGACCGATGCCAACGTCTCAGCGCTGGGCCAGGTGGTAGCCTTTTCAACACCATATCCTGAGCGTGCAGTCTCAAATCTTAACCGGATGCTCCCATTTGACTGCTGGTGCACGGGATGGGCACAGGTTCCACAGGACTTTCATCCACGCTATCATGCACGGAGCAGGACATACCGGTATATCTTCCCCTCATCAGGACTTGATCGTATTGCGATGGAAGAGGCATCATCTCATTTCGTTGGCATCCGTGATTTCACCAGGCTTTCCCGTTTGGAGGAGGGACGGGATCCCATCAGGTTTATCTACTCGTCCAGAGTCTTTGCCGAAGATGACGTGATCGTCTATGAGGTGATGGGGAAGAGTTTTCTCTGGAATATGGTCCGGGGGATGGCAACTCTTCTGCTTGCGGCAGGATCAGGTCTCATCTCGCCTGATCGGATCGAGGAGATCTTTTCTGAAAAGGGAGATCGGATCCCGGCTGCACCGCCAGATCCGCTTATTCTTTGGGATGTGGACTGCGGAATTGAGTACCATCCGCTGGCTCCATCGGATTCGTCGGCCTGTCGTTTCGCTGAAGAAGAGAGGCGACTTCTTACCAGAAGAAAAATGGTTATGTGGTTAGGCGGGGACCGCCCGGATGTCCCTTGGAAGAAGGAGGTTCACGATAAACTGGGGGACCTGCTCTGATGTACGTATTGCAAGATAGAAGTTTGCTGTTGCGGGATCTGAAAGTCCACGAAAATTCATGAATATCTGGAAATTCGTATCAACGATAGTAAACCCGAGCGTCTTGACGACAGCCCGTCTCTCGGATATCAGTTTTTCCTCTCCGACCTCCATTTTATGGGTTTCACCCGCAACAGAGATTAACATCTCATCTGCTGTTGAAAGGGCGACCATATCCATCCCACCAACAGTTACAGTTTTTCCAAGCGGGAACCAGACATCATAGGTGGTTGTATATGGATAGGTAGCATCAGGAAGAGGTCCATAGATGGTGACGTTCATTGTTGCAAAGGCTGCAACAACTCCGATAATGAGGATCAGCACGAGAACGCCAATAATTTTGAGCTTTCCGCTCTTCTTCTCAGGCTCCATATACCGGATCTCATGGATTGTCTCCTTCTCCCTGGTTACCTGAGGAGATGGCTCAGGTCTCGCTGATGGAGGGGGACTGAGCGGATCCTGCACCGGGACTTCTTCCTCTTTTGTTTTCTCATCATCTGTCATTGTGCATCACCTAAGTGTATAAGACACTATCAAAATATTTAAGGTATATAGGTGGGTTTTACACTTCGTAATATCGGAGTAAGAGCATATATAAGATGAATGAGAGATCGGATCCTGAACCTTGTCATGATTGCGATCGACCATCCAGACCTGGCAAAGTCTGGAGCTACTCTTATTTTTATGCGGGTTATCGAAAGAGCCCCCCTGACTGCGCTCATCCAGCCATAGAACCGTCCGGTGTCTGCAGCATCCATAAAGCCAATACGTCCATGGACACTGACCGAATCAATACTGATCGGAAGCCTCAGCATGGCCCGTACTGGAATTTCGGGCATTCCCGTTCCTTCTTCTCTCTTGTCTCCCTCAATCACCTCATCATCATCTTCCGGGATTCTGAACGCCAGGATTGTATAGGCAAAGATCCGCAGATGGACACGTCTCTCTGGAAGAAATATGATATACAACGGGCCAAAACCTCCTCCTGCAGACCAGCCCTCCGGGTCGATTGATCCCTTCAGGGTGAAGCGAAACGAGATCAAAAAGGGAAGACTCACTCCTCCAAGGCAGGCGAGTGCCAGGAACACCAGGTAGAGATCCATTCACTCTTTTGTTGCGGACCTGATTGCCTCAATTACCGAGGGGAGAGACTCAGCGGCGGTTGAGATTGCCTGTGCCACCTCGCCCTTCTTTCCGAGCGAAAAGATCTGGATACCTTCCGGCCCTTCAATTGATTTGTGAACGACCATGATGGCAATTGGGGTGACTCCTGCGCCGGCGCCACCGGCTGATCCTGCACCATCATCACCTTTTCCTTCACCACCACCGAATCCAAAGCCGACAGAAGAGATGGTGAAGATCAATCGGTCTCCTGTTTCGATCGGTTCTGATACCAAAATGTTTGATGATATCATCTTTTCAAGGTGTTCAAGTATTGCATCAAAGACGCTCTTATCTGCTGTCATATGGGTATATGACATTCCTGATCTGATAAAAACATGTGTTGACGCTGGTACGCACATGAGCGAAATCGAATGGGATTTGATGATCATATATGTGTAGTAATGTATATATATGTACAAAACATACAGGATAGCATGCAAACGTACACATCAACTCAGGTGATGCCGTCGGACTGGTGACCGGAGCATCCCAACTCTTCCTTGGGATAAAGGATGCAAATCCTGTTGCGGTTTACCATACCCTTGCCGATGGCCCCGGATATCTTCTCGAATTTCCAGATCTGCCTGCCACTATCGGTCTTGATGCAGATGTGCTGGAACTTCCGGATGATCCCTATGATGCACTCAGATCAATTTCATGTGATCCTCCTTTCTCTCCTGCAGGCTACCTTGGATACGAAGGGGGCGGCAGGTTTCTTATACCGAAAGATGCCGTCACCATCGATTCTGCCGGGATCACTCTCCACTCACGGAGAAGCCCGCAGGAGGCTGCGCGCCGCATCTCGGAGATGGCTGAGAAGATTCTGGCAGCCGATCTCTCGTATGAAACACCCCGGGCAGGGGAGATCCCGGCAGTTCAAAAGACAACAATAGATCGTCCTGATTATGTTGCCGGGGTTAAAAAACTCAAGGCTCATATTTACGAAGGTGACTGTTACCAGGCGGTTCTCTCCAGAAGGATCGATATCCCCTTCACCGGAGATCCTCTCAACATTTATGCAGGACTTCGTTCCAGCAACATCACCTGTTATGGGTATTACCTTGATTTTGGAAATGAGCAGGTTGCAGGTGAGAGCCCGGAGATGCTTGTATCTTCTGACGGCAGGGCGCTTACCACTGTTCCGATTGCAGGTACAAGACCTAGAGGGCATGACGCGCTTCAGGACGAAGCTCTTGCAGCCGATCTTCTCGGTGATCCAAAAGAGCGATCAGAACATCTTATGCTGGTCGATCTGGCCAGAAATGACATCGGGAAGGTGGCTGAATTTGGATCAGTTCTGGTCAAGCGATATGCAGAAGTGGCCAGGTATCCAAAAGTTCAGCATATTGTATCAATTGTTACCGGGAGAACCGCCCCTGGATATGACGGATATGATGCGCTCCGCTCCTGTTTTCCAGCAGGCACCGTGACGGGTGCTCCGAAGAAGCGGGCAATGGAGCTGATCGCAGAGCTCGAGAGTGAGCCGCGCGGCATCTATGCCGGAGCGATCGGATATGCGGGGAAGCAGTCGCTTGCATTTGCAATAACCATCAGAACTGTCATTGTCCGGGCAGGCACAGCATCTGTTCAGGCTGGTGCGGGCGTTGTTGCAGGATCTGATCCTGATCGTGAGTTTGATGAAACGACAGTGAAAGCAGAAGGATCTCTTCGTGCCATTGCCGCCGCCCAGAGGGATCTGTCATGAAGGTGGCTATCATCGACTGCTTTGATTCCTTCAGCTACAATCTCCTCCAGCTTGTTGGAAGCCTTGGAGCTGACCCGGTTGTTATACCGGCAGACAGGTCGCTCAGTGATGTTCTTGTGCACAAACCCGACCGGATCATCCTCTCCCCTGGACCTGGAAAACCAGGTGATCTCGCTCTCCCTGTTGAGATCCTGCAAACCCTGTCAAAAACAATTCCGACACTCGGAGTCTGCCTCGGCCACCAGGCGATCTGCACCGCTTTTGGCGGCCGGATCATCCATGCCCCCCGCCCGGTTCATGGAGAGATATCACCAATCTCCCATGATGGATGTGGAATCTACAGCGGCATCCCGAGCCCTTTTTCTGCGGTGCGGTACCATTCGCTTATTATCGATGCATCGACTTTACCCCGTGATCTTGAGATCACAGCACACTCCCTTGATGATAATCTCCCGATGGGGGTACGCCACCGCGCCTATCCAATCGAAGGAGTTCAGTTCCATCCAGAGAGTTTTCTGAGCGGAACTGGAGCCAGCCTCATTGCCGCATTCCTTGAAGGAGGGAAGATCGTATGATTCAGGAAGTCTGCCGTGCGATGGCAGATAATGATCCGCTTCCACCGGGAGGTATTGGGGCTGCATTTGCTGATCTTATTATGGGATCGGCAACATCCGCACAGGCAGGAGCATTCCTCTATGCGCTCAGAATGCATCCCCTGGATGGAGATGATCTCGCCACCTGTGCGAATATTCTTCTCTCCCATGCCCGTCTGCTTACAATTCCCGGAGCAGATCGTGCCATTGATACCTGCGGGACAGGCGGTGATCACGCGATGACCTTCAACATCAGTACGGCAGCAGCTTTTGCTGCAGCCGGTGCGGGCATTCCTGTCCTGAAGCATGGAAACCGAGCAGTCACGAGCAGATCTGGTTCTGCTGATGTTCTTGCCGCATTCGGCATTCGTTCTGCATCATCAGATCAGGAAGCATTATGTTTTCTCCAGAATGCAAACATTGCCTTCCTCTCCGCACCGAATCACCACCCTGCGTTACGGAAGCTTGCCGGGCTACGGACTGAACTAGGGTTTCGGACGATCTTCAATAATTGCGGTCCTCTCTGTCATCCGGCAGGACCAATCAACCGTGTCCTCGGAGTGTCTGATCCGGTCTTCATCCGCCCGATGGCAGAGGCGCTCCGTTTGCTTGGTGTGCAGCATGCGCTTGTCATAACAGGTGATGGGATTGATGAACTTTCACTCCATGGAGAGAACCGAATCTGCGAACTGGTATCCGGGAATATCACCGAATATAGCCTTGAAGCAGCTGATCTTGGTCTTTCTTTCGCCCCAGTTGAGGCACTCCATGCAGGGTCGCCACAGGAGAGTGCAGGAATCATCCGCAGGGTGTTTGAAGGAGGGGATGGTCCATGTCGCGATATCGTCCTCCTGAATGCTGCAGGAGCAATTTATGTGGGCGGAGGAGCAGACTGCCTCTCTTCAGCACTGACGATCGCAGAGCGTTCGATCGATTCAGGAAGAGCGGCCGAATGCCTTGACCACTGTATCGACATCTCCGGGGGGGTCTGACATGATCCTGGAGAGCATCATTGAGTCGTCCCGGCAGAGGGCTGCAGTTCTTCCTGATGTTTTTCCAGAAGAGCTGTTTCCAACACGAAGCCTTGCACAGGCTATCTGCTCACGGTCTCCGGCAGTGATCGGGGAAGTAAAGTACGCCTCACCACAGGGTCCAACGGGTGCAACCCTTTCTCCTGGCCGGCTTGCGGCTGCGATGGCGGCGGGTGGTGCAGTGGCAATATCGGTTCTGACCGAACCAACCGTCTTTGCTGGTGATCCATCCTATATCCGGGAAGTGAGAAGATACATAAGTCTTCCAATCCTTCGGAAGGATATTCTGGTCCACCCGGCCCAGATCCGGGAGAGCCGGGCTCTTGGCGCCGATGCAGTACTTCTTATCGCAACGGTTGTCGGATCAGATCTCGTCGAGTTTGTTGATTGTGCCATCGCGAGCGGGCTTGAACCGGTTGTCGAAGTGAGTTCTGAGGAGGAGGTACGATCTGCCCTTTCAACTTCTGCTCAGATCATTGGGATTAATAACCGCGATCTCTGGACACTTGAGATTGATCTCAGCCGTGCCCACAGGCTTGCACCAATGATCAGGGCCGCTCGCCGGATTCCTGTAGCTATGAGCGGGATTTCTGATCCGGGTGAGGTGAAGGAGTATATGAAAACCTGCAGTGCTGTTTTGATCGGATCATCCATTGCAAAAGCAGAAAATCCACAGGAAGCCATGGAGGAATTTGCATGTATGTAAAGGTCTGCGGGATAACAAGCCCCGCCGATGCCATCAAAGCAGCTGCAGCGGGTGCTGATGCAATTGGCATTCTTCTCTTTACGCCCTCTCTTAGATCAGTCACTCCCCGGAGGGCTGAGACGATCCTGAAGGCGGTTTCAGGGAAGGTGGAGACGGTCTGCGTCACAACAACCCGCTGTCCTGCGCATCTTCATGAGATCTGCAGGTTGCAACCAGATGCACTCCAGGTCTACCATGATCTGAGGATACCAGATCGTTTTATTACTATCTCGAGCTGGGATGGTAAGGCATCACCGCCTGAGGGTGCCGATCGCCTCATCCTCGATGCCTCGCATGGCAGGGGTATTCAGCTTGATATTGGTTCTGCAAAGGCGGCGATTGCCCGTACATCGCTTCCGGTACTTGTTTCCGGAGGCCTCACCCCTGTCACAGTGGGAGAGGTTATGAGAACTCTTCACCCCGCAGGAGTTGACGTTGCCACCGGTGTTGAACGGCAGCCAGGGGTAAAGGATCATCAGCTGGTGGAGGCCTTCATCAGCGCATGCAGAGGTGTCTCTCTATGATTGCAGGTAGATTCGGACAGTATGGTGGGAGGTATGCACCCGAAATCCTGATTGCTCCACTCCAGGAGCTTGCTGAATCATATGCAGCGTTTCAGCAGGATGCTTTTGCTCAGGCAGAACTTACTTCTCTGCTCACCCGGTATGCCGGGAGAGAGACTCCGCTGTACGCCTGCAGAAATCTGGGGGAGGAGACCGGCGTCTCAATCTGTCTGAAACGGGAAGATCTTCTCCATGGCGGGGCACATAAGATCAACAACACCCTTGGTCAGGCGCTCCTGGCAAAGATGAGTGGTAAACGACGTTTGATAGCTGAGACCGGTGCTGGACAGCATGGTGTTGCAACAGCGATGGCGGGTGCCGTCCTTGGCCTGCAGGTGGAGGTTTTTATGGGAGCAGTAGATATGGAGCGGCAGGCCCCAAATGTCCTGAGGATGGAGCTGCTTGGAGCAACAATCACCCCGGTTACAACTGGTTCGGGGACACTCTCAGATGCCGTTGATGAGGCCCTCAGGAACTGGTCCGCCACAGCCGCTGACTCTCATTATCTGATAGGCTCCTGTGTAGGCCCTGATCCCTTTCCCCGAATTGTCCGTGATTTCCAGTCTGTCATTGGCAGGGAGCTCTATACCCAGGCTCTTGAATATGCAGGAAGGCTTCCGGATGCCGTTGTTGCCTGCGTTGGTGGTGGATCGAATGCTATAGGGACATTCTTCCCTCTCACTGACTATCCGGTGCGCCTGATTGGAGCAGAAGCAGGTGGTACCGGGACAGCACCGGGTTCCCATGGCGCCTCTCTCTGCCGCGGGACACCAGGGGTCCTCCATGGTGCGTTCACCTCGGTCCTGCAGGATGTTGAAGGAAGGATCTTTCCGACCCACAGTATCTCTGCGGGCCTGGATTACCCTGGTGTGGGGCCTGAACATGCGTTTCTCAGGGATGCAGGCAGGGCAGAATATATACCGGTCACTGACACAGAGGCGGTTTCTGCATTCCGGCTCCTTTCACGCAAGGAAGGGATCATCCCGGCACTTGAATCAGCCCATGCGGTGGCAGCAGCACTCAGGCTTGCTGAAGAGATGGATCGGGGCAGCATTATTGCCGTCACCCTTTCTGGACGGGGGGATAAAGATCTGGCATCGATAAGAGGAAGTGGGATATGACCCGAATTCAGGCGGCATTTTCCAATGGCCAATGCCCCCTTCTTATCCCCTGCACGGTTGCTGGTGATCCGGATCCATATCTCTCGCTTGAGATCATGCGATCGATGATCCGGTCGGGTGCAGATGCAATTGAACTGATTATCCCGTCAACAAATCCGGTAGCAGATGGGCCGGCCATCCGGCGAGCACATGAACGGGCTATTGCTGCTTTAAGCGGAGTCAAAACTGCTTTTTCGCTTATCAGAGAGATCAGGAAAGAGAGCGAGATTCCAATCACCCTGATGACATATGCTACCCCGGTGGTTGCTGTTGGTGAAGATCGATTTCTTACAATGGCGGCAGATGCTGGTGCGGATGGGATTTTGGTTGTTGATATGCCTCCTGAGGAGGGAGCGTCACTGATTGCTGATATACGATTGGATCCAATCTTCATCATTGCCCCCTCCACACCCCCCCACCGAATCCGGATGATCGGGGAATCAGGCCGTGGCTTTCTCTATCTTGTTTCAGCACCCGGTGTTACCGGAAAACGGAAGCATCTTCCAGCTGATCTTGCAGAGAGGATCCGAGTTGTGAAGGCAGAATCAAACCTTTCTGTCGCTGTCGGGTTTGGGATCGGTTCACCCGATACCGCGTACCAGGCAGTTGCCGCAGGTGCCGATGCAGTTATCGTCGGGTCTGTGATAAGCGAAGCGATAGAGTCAGATCTGCAGAATCCAGCTCCACGGGTGGGTGAGACCGTGGCATTGATCAGGTCCGGTATGTCCGGGTTGAAAAGTAACCGATCCTCCGGGCAATAATGTTTGCAGCATCAATGACGGTCTTTGGCTCCGGCTTTAGTATCGCTACAGGAATATCAACGATACGCTCGATGATTGAGGCGAGCACAGGTGCGCAGATGATCCCTGCGGCCCCTTCTTTTCTTGCTTCAACCGCCGCCATGATACATTCATCTATCGAGTTTGCCGCATATCCTTTCAGCCGGATAGTCTGTCCATCGATATCAACCCTGGATCCCTCGATTTCATCAAGGAGAAACTTTGCCGCGACAACAGCGATGAATCTTGCCTCTTTTGGCTCAAATATCTCGACGATCTTCCGAACAGTCGACAGGCGCGGGTCCCGCTCCCCCGAAGCGATCTTATAGAGCGTTGCCGGAGGAATCCCTGTTGCACCCGAGAGTTCCCGGATCGTCATATCTCTCCTCTTTAATTCTGTTTCAAGTGCTTCTGCGAAATCAGTTTCAAAGATCCGGCGGGAAAACATACACAATAGGATGGATGCAGGGATAGATAAGGGTGTCCCGGTATCATGTGGAGAACCATTTCATCATGACGATCCCGTCCTCTCCATCCTTGTAGTATCCCTCATAGATGAAGACTTCATGGTATCCAAGCTTCCTGTAGAAGGCGATTGCATCCCGGTTTGAGGTTCGAACTTCGAGTTCGACTGCAGTAGCACCTGTGATAAGGAAGTCATGTTCGATTCTTCTTACAAGCGCACGCCCGACTCCCCGGTTTCTGTATCCTGTGCTGACGGCCAGCGTGCAGAGATGGCCATATATCACATCTCCAGTATCCTCGATACCGCCGCCACAAAATCCGATGATATGACCATCTGCGATCGCGACAAAGAAAGATGAGAGATAGAGCCCCATCGCTTCACGAATGCCATGATCCCCCCAGGGATCGGTGAACATTTCCTGTTCGATCGAGACGATCTCGGGGATATCACACGGATTTGACCGCCTGATGAAAAAACCCAATTCAAAACTCTGGGTATAGTCTGCCGTCACCATCTTTCTTTACTGTACACCACCTACAACTACGTGGAGTTTTCCATGGTAGCCATCTATCCGTTCAGAGCCCTCCGTCCTGCACCGGAGGAGTCGGCATATATTCCGTCTGTTCCCTACGACGTCGTTACACGAAACCAGGCATCGGACATTATCGCCAGAAACAGAAAGAGTTTTCTCCGTGTAATCCGATCCGATGCCGAACTTCCGGATATCCCTCCATATGATGAGAGAGTCTATGTCCGCGCCCGCGCGGTCTTTGACGAGATGCAGGCAAAAGGACTCTTCGTGAGAGACGCTGCGGTAAGTTACTCAGTCTACCAGGTAGAAATTGGTGAAGAGTTCTTCACAGGGCTTGTTGCCTGTATCGAAGCGGAAGAGTACCTCAATACGACGGTGAAGCGGCATGAACTGACCCGGTATGATAAGGAGGAGGACCGGACACGGCATATTGAATCTGTAAACGCAAACACCGGGCAGGTCTTTCTTCTGTACCGTGATCCGGGCAGAATCCATGAGTTAATCTGCTCGTATACAGGGAAAGATCCGGTAGCCGAAACGAAGACTGATTCGGGTTCGATTCATCGTATCTATCCAATAACCGATCCAGAGGTGATTAATGAGATCACCAGACAATTTGCTGATATCCCGTCACTTTATATTGCAGACGGCCACCATCGTGCAAAAAGTGCTGTTAATGTCTATCTGCGTCGAAAAGAGCGGGGAGATCTGACCGCGGAATCCTCACGGTTCATGGGAGTCCTCTTTCCCCATGATTCAGTCATCATCTATGGGTATTCACGGCTCCTCCGTGATCTCAATGGAATGGATCCAGAGTCCTTCCTTCTGGTGCTTGAAGAAGTATTCACCGTTACCGAACTCTCAGACGTGGATACGAAGAAATCCGGTATCCCCCCAAGCCATGAGAGCAGGGATCCTGCCTGGCATATCATGCACCTGTATATGGATGGCAGGTTCTTTGAACTCAGACATCCACTCGATCCCCGAGCAGATCCAATTTCCCGCCTTGATGTTTCATTCCTCCAGGATAAGGTACTCTCCCCGCTCCTTGGGATCAATGATCCCCGTGGTGATGAAAGGTTGGAGTTCATGGGAGGTGTCAAGCCTATCACCAATATTGTTTCAGTTGTTGATTCAGGAGAGTATGCTGCCGCGATCCTGATGCAGCCGATAAAAATCGAGGATATCTGCGAAATCGCAGATAATAATGGTATTATGCCTCCGAAATCAACATGGTTTGAGCCAAAGCTCCTCTCCGGACTTGTTGTACACCTCCTTGATTGAGGCATTTCCCGGGAATGAACCAGATGTATCAGAATTACCTTTCCAGGAACTCATTGATACATATGACTGATGGATCGTTGTGTGCACAGATAGGCCCTGGATGTAGCTTTAGCCCTCATGATTCCCTGCTAAAGGCAATGTTCTGTCCGTATTCGGCTCAATCGATCTCGCAGATTTCTTGGTACCGGCTGTTTGCTCACCTGGTGTTTATCGTTTTGGAGGACTCTCCCCCGTCAGAGGATGTCCATGAAGGATGATGGGGTCATCACCCTTGATTTTCTTGTCGGTTTCACCATATTTACGATTGCGTTCATCTTTGTTGCCACCATGATCCCGCATACGCTCTTCTCTGTTCACTCAAGCAGGATCGACTGCGATGCGGTTGCATACAGGACCGGTGTGATCCTGACTGAAGATCCAGGGATGCCAGCATCGCCAGCGGTTCCTGTCTGGGAGCAACAGAGCGATCCGGCCAATATTATCCGGATGGGTCTATCGGTTGATCGGAGCAGACCCCATATCCTCTCGATTACAAAGGTGGAGCGGTTCTTTGATGACGAATTCTTCAGATATCCGGATGATTACCAGAGGGCTCTCATCTTCGGTGAGTATCCGTACCTGTTTACGATTACCCTCGCGATGCTTGATGACGATACCATCTGGTCGGTTGGTTCATCTCCACCGGATTCATTTGGAATCATACGGCGGGTGGTGATGGTGAAAGGTGAGTCTGTTCTTGTTATCGATGAAGATATGATTACTGGATCTGTGCAGGGGAACTGCACACCTGATCTGCTGATAGTCAATATCCCCTGTGAAGTCCTCCTTGATCGATCGGTCGATCCAGCGTTTCGGATCGATCCCAGAACTGATCGTCTCAGAATCGAAATACAACAGTATTCTGGATTTCTGAATGTAACGGGTCCGGCACGTATCAAGGATATCAGGCAGTCTGGGATCGTTATTCCATATACCAGCTATGATCTGAACATAACCAAAGAATCGCTTACTTTTACCCTTATTCCGGTTCAATACCCTCCATGGGACCGGGCAGATACCATATCGGTCACGTTTGCCTTCACTGATCCAGACGATCCACCAACCGATCCGGTTGTGGCGGCAGTTGTATATGATTATACCAATGCCACAATTCCCCCGCTAAAGCGGGGTATCCTCGAGGTGGCGGTATGGTAGCAGATGATAGCGGTACACTGTATACAATTGAAGGTGTTGCAGCAGCTCTTCTGATGATTGCAACTGCAACAATTGTACTGCAGTCGGTTAGCATCTATACTCCGGGCGATATGCATATCGATGATATGCTCCTTGAACAACTCGGTGCAGATGCTCTTGCTGTTTTGGATATGCCTGCAGCGCCGGGTGAACGGTCTGATCTTGAATTAATAGTAGCCTCCTTTGATTGTGTTGCTTTTCATGAATCTTTCTACCCGCTTCTCCGGAAACGATCCCTGATTCCTGATGATGATCCGGTGCAGTATTCAGCACGCGTTTTTTACCGTGACGGAGATGAAATTGGGTCTGTTTTTTTCGCCGAATCTATTCCGTTCACCGGATATGAACCTTCCATCCGTGTGACCCGGTGGATCCAGGTGCATCCAGGGCATGATCTTTTGATTCCATATACCGGCCGGCCCCAGGCTGTCCTTTTTGAGGTGGTTCTCTGGCGCGGATAAACGATGATGCACAGTGGATTGTTCTGATTGGTTTTCTCATCAGCATCGCTCTTCTTTTCATGATGATTATTGTCAGTCAGGCAACGCCTGTTGGTCAGACGACAGCAGAAGGAGTGCTTGAGTTTCCAAAACACGAGATACGGGATCTGAGGTGTGAGGTCCTCCGATCTGTTGGAGATACCACATTCGATGAGGCGATACATGAGGATTTCAGGGTGCTATCTTTAGAACGAAATCATGCGATCGTCAACGTGCAGATACGGCCTAAAATTGATCGTAATGTCACCATGGTTACTATCCGGTTCAATAATGGAGTAACAATCTATGAAGAAACCCTGCTCGTCTGAGGCTGTTGCCAATCTGATCGGCTATATCATCATCACCGCAGTCCTGCTGGTCCTGCTGGTAATGGTGATGGTCATAACTCATGATGCACTCATCGAGAAGCCTGCAGAGAGGTTGATGTATCATTCATATGTTGATATCGGAAACGGGATTTCGGTTCGTATCGTCGATATCTACACAATCGCGCCGGAGAATGGATCAATCACCTCTGAGATCAATATCCCTCATGATGTCCTGGGTGTTGGATACATGATCACGGTCAGGAAGTCGGGTGTTGACCAGGAGATAGTGGTTTTTGGAGACCGGACAGAGGCCGTCATCTCGCTTGCCGGGACCGGGGTGAGGCGTCCGGTCTCCTTGATGAGTACACCTGAAGGGAAAACCATGATCATCTATGATTCACGGGGTGTCTGATTCATGCGAAATGATGGTGCAGTATCTGAATCGATCGGGTTCATCCTCATCCTCTCGATTGTTATGATTGGAATTGCGATCGTTGTCCTTTACGGGCTTCCTTTTATCGTCACAGGGCAGGGGAGTGCCGATATGCGGAATATGGAGCAGACGATGATTATCCTTCAGAATGACCTGAGTACGCTTAGTTACAGGATGGCGCCTTTTAAAGAGACCTCACTCCAGGTTCTTGGGGGGACTATGACTGTTTCCCGACATTCAGGCGAGTTCAAAATTTCATGTGGAGAAGAGACGGTCTACCAGGTTATGCCCGGAAAGATACGGTATGTATCTGATCTCGACAGATCGAGAGTCGCAATCGAGAACGGCGCCGTCCTCACCCGCCCCGGATCCAAAACCGGGTCAGCGGTCATCAGCGAGCCACGCTGGTACTATGATGATCCGGGTAAAACACTCATCATCTCATTTGTTAAGATTCATACCAGGGATGGAAGCGATCGATCACTGTCGGGTGTTGGGAGGGTAGAGATGAAACGTGTTTCAACCGAGACGATCCATATCGATGCTGCAGGCAGGGATGTGTTCATCCGGTATATCCCCTATGAGAATGAGGATTATTCTGTTGCCTGGGAGAACTATATGAAAGGAAGGCACGGAATGGTTCTTTGTATTGATGGAAGCTATAGATGTCCGGATGTCGATAGGCTTGTTATTAAAACGACTTCAATTCAAATATCCGGATTCTAAAAAAACGGTAATCAGAGGTAGTTATGGGACCTGAGCCAGTCTACCTGTGGTTTGGTATATCGATAAATGATATCACATTTTTCATCCTGAAATGACCAGGGGATGACAATCAGAATGTCACCTTCGCGGATCCAGACCCGCTTTTTTATCTTACCTTTAATCCTGCCCATCCGGGTCACCCCATCGGCACAACGGACACGGATGTGGTTTGATCCAAGCATCAATTCAGCAATAGCAAACTGTTCTTTTAAACGTCTGTTCGGAAGACGGACTCGTACGACCTCTTCTGGTTCTCCGGTTCTTTTGTTGCTTTCAGTCAGAAAATCTACCTCTTTCTCCCTCACGAACTTAAATATCAATGCATGTAATCGGGCTCCAAGCGCGCGGGTGTCTGTGTAGGTATGGTTTTTTGGGTTACTTAAGGATTCCCCCTGAGGTGGCGGAATGCCAGGGTTGGATCAATTCAACAATTCCAACCCTGATTTGTTGACCAATATCAGAATTCTCCTTCCCCAGAAAAAACTCAACGTAATTATTATTGATGCATGGGTGTTACCCGCATACATACCAGGCAGAGTGAGAGAGAGACTCTGTTATCCCGTGTGGTGGAAATATACCCATTATCACCAGTAATCCCCGATGAACCGCTCCGGGTAGACCGGATCACGGAACCTGACCCTCGCGGGATCGAACTCTTCGGGATCGAATGGCCCTCCCCACCACATCATGTATGATTCATGCTCTTTATGCCGGGGATTGGCCATTGCACGGAGAATCTCTGCATATCCACCTGCACCTCCGATATCCTCGGGCGGGCAGTGGCGCCTCCCATCGATGCACCGGGGATACATCCCCTCTCCCTGTCGTGGAAGTTCCTCTTCGAATGTGATTAAGTGCTGCCAGTCATCTCCAAAATCATATTCATACCGGGCTGTGATGCCGG
>QZAC01000047.1 GCA_003838065.1 Methanocalculus sp. MSAO_Arc2 | reverse complement strand
GAGGTCAGGGCCTCACTTGTCGATGAGTCTTATCAGAGGATCCAGGGATAAATTTGCAGAAAATATTCATAACTGATGCTGGATACAAGCATACATTGGGAGCAATGCGTAGTCTTGGAAAAAAAGGGTTTTATATTATTGGAGGCTCGCAACACAAACATTCAGTATCTTTTTTTTCAAAATATTGTAAGGAGTCTGTTGTATATCCAAATCCAAGGGAAGAACAAAAATTTATTGATTTCCTTATTGAATACTTGAAAATTAACAAGGTTGATGTTCTACTTCCAATCGGATATCTGACCACAATTGCTATTTCAAAACATAAAAATATATTGTCGAAATATACCCATATACCAGTTGCCGATTATCAATATATGCAGATAGCCAGTGACAAAGCCCGAACAATGGAACTTGCAAGGACACTTAATATACCAACTCCATTTGAATATCATTCAATAGATGATATTCACTCATTCCCTATTGTAGCTAAGGGCATTTATGAATCGGGTCAAATCCAATATATTAATTCACCAGATGAACTTGACAACATATCACCAAGCAATCTAATCTTTCAAGAATACATTCAAGGAGAGGGGGTTGGTTTTTATGCTCTTTTCAATAGTGGAGAAGTAAGAGCTATCTTTATGCATAAAAGGATCCGAGAATACCCCATTACCGGGGGATCCAGCACTGCTGCAGTGAGTATTTTTGATGAGGAGCTTAAAGATCTTGGGCTGAAAATACTCAAAGCTCTGAACTGGCATGGTGTTGCAATGGTAGAATTCAAAAAAGATTACAGGGATGGATCCTTCAAACTTATGGAGATCAATCCAAAATTCTGGGGATCTCTTGATTTATCCATTGCATCGGGAGTGAATTTTCCCTATCTCGTAGTTAGAATGGCTCTGGAAGGAGATGTTGATGCAGTTTTTGATTATAAACATGACCAAAAATATATGTGGCCATTCCCGGACGATTTTTTAGCCATGTTAGCGAATCATGGTTATATTAAGGATGTATTATGGGATCTATTCAATGCAGACATAAAAACAAATATTACTCTCGATGATATCAAACCAAATCTCTTTCAAATATTGCAGACTGGCATTATGGTATTATACCGGATTATACTAAGAAAAACACATTTCCCCCATGGGAAACCTGAAACCAAATCATGATTGACCTTCATATTCATTCAAAATACTCATATGACTCCCTCTTGTCTCCGGACAAGATATTAAAAGTGGCAAAACAGAAAGGATTGACAGGGATTGCTGTAACTGATCACAATACCATTAAAGGCGGTTTTGTAGCCGAAAAAATCAATAAAGATAGAGATTTCACCATTATCATCGGGAGTGAAATTAACACAGAAATTGGAGATATTATCGGTCTATGCATAAGTGATGAAATTCAATCAAGAAATTCGATTGAAGTAATAGAAGAAATAAAAGACCAAGG
>QZAC01000046.1 GCA_003838065.1 Methanocalculus sp. MSAO_Arc2 | reverse complement strand
GTGGTTGTGCTGGCTATTGGGATCTCCCTGGTGGTGGAGGGCATCGGGCTCTGGATGAGAATGCAGAGACAGCGGTAATCAGGTCTGAAAAAAGGAATTGAATGGTCTTCTCACTTCGGCTTGTACGTGCCCCATTTCTCAAGCGCTTTTTTCAGTTCTGGTGCATGTCCTGCCTTCTCTTCAAGGCTTACTCCATCCTGCCATGCCTCGATCGCCTGCATTGCGGCCGTAGCGCCTGAGCGTGTCCCGTCAGGATGACCATGTATCCCACCAGAGACAAGAAGGACGAGTTCGTCTCCATAGATATCTAGGACATCGGGGACAAGTCCCGGATGCAGTCCGCCTGAAGAGACCGGAAACGCACTTTTTATGGTGCCCCAGTCCTGTTCAAGTGCCACGCGGCCGATCTCTTGAGTCTTCTTCTCCCTGAGAGTATCTGCAAGTATTCGAGCCTCTTCTGGTGTTCCAACCAGTTTCCCAACTGCTGTTCCGGTATGGATCTGGGAGACGCCGATCAACCGCATCATCTTTGCCAGGAACTGCATCGTGATCCCATGCCGTGGATTCCGATCAAACGCCGCATGCATTGCCCTGTGAGCATGGATTGCAAGGCCAAGGTCTGAACAGTAGTCGCGGAGGTCCATCACGGCAGCCGTCCCGACGACCACGACATCAATCATCGCATAATTCCACCCGTTGGCAGCGAGCATATCCGCACGCTGCTTCATCGTCTCCGTGCTCGCGGTAATGTTGATGAAGGCTGACTTGTCTTCCCCGGTCTTTCGTGAGGCGATCTCTCTCTTTTCAGTCAGTCTCGCGACTCTCTCCTCGAACCTGTTGAAAGCGGTCGACGTGAGATTCTCGTCATCCTTTACAAAATCGAAACCTCCCATCCAGGTTTCAAATCCTATATCCGCATGTTCGGCAGCCGAGAACCCGATCTTTGGCTTGGGAACCGCACCGGTGAGTGGCCGACCATGGATCTTTGTCAGATTTCGGATACCATCTATCCCGAAATGTGGACCCTTAAAATGCCGGATATATGCATCAGGAAGTGTTGCATCGATCAGGCGGAGGTTCTCGATCGCTTTCATCCCGAAGATATTCCCGGCAATGCCGCTTAAGAGCTGGACGGCGTTGCCCTCCTCCCAGAGGCCAATTGGATATGCGATCCGGATATAGGGCTCTTCGATCTCAAAGGCAGTTGCCTGAAGATCCCGCATCCGTGGAGGGAGGGAATGGAGCGTTGTCCACGTCCCGGTGGAGCTCTCGGACGCGACCCTGCCTGCTGCCTCCCTCATGCTGATCCCGGATGCCGGATCACAGGAGAAGAGACAGACAATATCGTCCTGTGCCGGAGTATAGTTCAGATCAACAAACTCATCATACCAATCGATTGCCATGGCAATTCCTTGGTCAAAGGTATTAATAAAGGTCGCTCCTGCGGTTGACGGGAAAAAAGAGACAGGGAGGTGTTGATAGGATTATGCGAGGTAGTCGTTTGGTGTGGGGAGTTGCTCTTTGAGACCTTTGCGCTTCCTGATGCTCATCACGACCTCATTTACAAGGCTTGATGGAACCAGCTGGAATCCGGCAAACTCGGTGCTCCACATTGCACGCCCCTCAGTTGCAGATCTGAGATCACCAGCAAACCCAAAGAGTTCTGCAACCGGTGCAGACCCATTCACAATAATCTGATCGCCTTCGGACTCTGTTGTGGCAAGTTGTCCGCGTCGACCCTGGATCTGGGAGATGGCAGCCCCCATCTGATCTTGTGGGACCGTAATCTGGATCTTCTGGATTGGCTCGAGGAGCTGATCGTTTGCCATCAGAATAGCTCCTTTAACAGCTGATCTGACTGCTGGAATCACCTGCGCGGGACCACGGTGAATTGCGTCTTCATGGAGTTTTACATCCATCAGCCGTATTTTGACATTCTGAACCTGTTCATCGGCAAGAGGTCCGCCATCAAGAGCCTCATGGATCCCGTCAAGAACGAGTTCCATTGTTTCGTTGAGGTACTGAATACCCTTTGTCATATCCAGGAAGGCATTGGTCCCGTAGATATCCCTGATGTTCTTTGCCTCTTCCTTATCCATGCCACGTTCAATGAGAATATCACGCCGCTCGATGTTGTTCATCGTCATTGAGACATCGCCATTCTGGATAGCTGAAACGATCGCTGGATCAAGGGGCTCAACCTCGATATAGAACCGGTTGTGCCTGTTTGGCGATTTGCCTTCAACTGGTCCTGCTTTCTTTGTGACTGTCTCACGATAGACCACGATAGGCTCAGACGTCACGATATCTACGTTCTTGTCACGGCGGATACGGCCGCAGATAACCTCGAGATGGAGTTCACCCATGCCGGCGATTAGATGTTCTCCTGTCTCTTCATTGATGTTAATTTTTATCGTTGGGTCTTCTTTGCCGACCTGCCGAAGGACCTCGACGAGTTTTGGAAGGTCCTTCATGTTCTTCGCTTCAACTGCAACCGTCATGACCGGCTCGGAGTAGTGTTTCAGCGATTCAAACGGTGTCATCTCTTTACTTGAGGTAACGGTTGATCCAACAATTGCGTCTTTTAAGCCGGTGACTGCCGCGATATTTCCACCGACGATCTGCTCTACCTCGACACGTGTTGGACCCATGAAGATCCCGACCTGCTGGAGTCGGTTGGGTTTGCCAGCGGTTCCCACTACAAAGAGTTCCATTCCACGGGAGAGTTTGCCTGAGAAGAGCCGGCCGGTTGCGACCTCACCTGCATGCGGGTCAAACGAGATGTCGGTGATCATCATTGCCACTGCACCCTTTGGATCGCAGGTGAGCATTGCCTTTCCTTCAGATGATTCCTTGTCGCCATGCCAGATGATCGGGATACGCCTTTTCTGTGCATCGATCGGGTTTGGAAGGTGCTTGACGACGATATCAAGGATAACTTCATGAAGGGGACTGGATTTTGCCAGAGATTTCATTTCTCCTGCATTGCATTTATCAATCACTTCCTTGAATGAGATGCCGCTCTTCTGCATGTAGGGGATTGAAACGGCCCAGTTATACAGGGCAGAACCAAAGGCAACGGTGCCATTTGCCGCGTCAAGCTTCCAGCCGCCTTCGGTATACATCTTCTCACTCATCCCCTTGATCAACTTGTTTACCTTGTCAATGACACGTCCAAGCCGGATCATCATCTCCTGAGGATCGACTTTCAGCTCATTGATCAGGCGATCGACTTTATTGATGAAGAGGATCGGCCGCACACCCTCCTTGAGCGCCTGGCGCAGGACTGTTTCGGTCTGGGGCATCGGCCCCTCAACTGCGTCAACAAGGACGATTGCTCCGTCTACTGCACGCATTGCGCGGGTAACGTCACCTCCAAAATCAACGTGGCCCGGAGTATCGATCATGTTGATCAGGTATTCCCTGTCGCTGTATTCATGGACCATCGAGACGTTCGATGCGTCAATTGTGATTCCGCGTGCCTGCTCTTCTTCATCAGAATCCATGAAAAGCTGTTTTCCCGAGAGCTCTTCTGATATCATCCCGGCACCAGCCAGGAGGTTGTCAGAGAAGGTGGTCTTTCCATGGTCGATGTGTGCAACGATACCAATATTTCGGATATACTCTGGTTTATCCATCAGCTCCGATACTTTCTCAACAATCTTTTTGCCGCGTGACATAATTCACCAAAAAAAGTATTGATTAGCGTGCAGATTTGGCAATCCGCTCGACTTCTTCCTTTTTCCCGACAGAGAAACACTTCGAGTCGCCTTTTGACGCGGCGATCAGTTCATCGGCAAGGACCTGTGCAACAGGTCTCTTTGTTTTGTGTGACCCCCTCCATACACCTGTTGCGATGTATTTCATCGCGGTGTTTACCCTCCTGATAGGGGCGGTGTCAACCGATTTTGGCACGTTGATGCCACCATATTTCAGCCGGACCGTCTCCTCGCGCGGTCCGGTATTGGCTATTGCATCAACAAGCACCTGGATTGGGTTCTGTTTTGTCTTTGAATAAATAATATCAAATGAATCCATGACAATCCGTGTGCAAAGCTGTTTTTTTCCGGTATTATGCTCTACCTGCATCAGACGGTTGATAAGCCGCTCAACGACTGCCATTCCTGATTTTGTGAACTGCTGCTGGGTGAGCCGACCGCAACTGTGTGGGACAGCCATTGATTTCAGGGTGACGTACCGCTCCAGCCCCGGGTCCTTGATCACAACTTCAGATGGATCCCATTTATTGAAGAGAAGGATGGCCTTCTGGGTGGTCTGTTCCTCTTCCGACATCACATTCACCTGCGCGCCTTCTCCTTTCGTCCAAGGACGAGTTCATGAAGGGAGACGTTGTTTACTGCGGTAACTACAAACCTGACGCCGGGAATATCACCCATGGAACGCCCCTTACGACCGCCGATTCCCTGAATCGTCACCTCATCGTGCTCATCAATGAAGTTGATCGCACCATCGCCGACGGCAAACGCTGTTACCTGTCGACCGTTTTTGATCAACTGCACACGCACACATTTCCTGATCGCCGAGTTTGGCTGTTTTGCCTCGACACCGACCTTTTCAAGGACGATTCCACGGCCCTGAGGCGATCCCTTCAGCGGGTCTGCCTTCAGCTTCAGCTCAAGCTCACGGCGTGCATATCTTGGATCGCTCCAGCGGAACTTTTTTGCGTCGCGCTGGAGTTTTCTCGCTGCAAATTTTCCCTGTCCCATGAATAAACCTCTATATTCTGGTTTTTGATCCGGTGGATACTCCAGAATCTGGAATACATATTGCGCGGATGTGTTTTATATACTATCCGCAGACCACTCGTTCCTACATTCATGCGTGGTCTCTAATAATAACCTTATACGTTCTCTTTGCAAATGGTTTACCACATGTCAGTCCGCATCTACAAGGAAGTGTACTTCGATGCAAGCCACCGACTCCTTCATTACGATGGGAAATGTGCCCGTCTGCATGGGCACAGGTGGCGCGCTGAGATATGGGTCGAAGGTGTTGTGGACGAGAGGACGCAGATCCTGATTGATTACAATTGCATAAAAAAAATCGTGGAGATCTATGATCACCAGGTGATCCTGAATATCGATGATCCGATGGTGGAATGTCTCTCGGAGTTCCAGGACATCGTCACCACAAAGGGAGATCCCACAAGCGAACTGCTTGCCAGAGAGATTGGTGAGACAATTGATAGTGCCTGCCGTTCGATGGGGCTTTCCTGCCGCATACATCGTGTGAGGCTGTGGGAGTCTGCAGGCTGTTATGCAGAAATAGAATGGTAAAGATGAGGGTATACGAGATTTTTACAAGTTTTCAGGGTGAAGGAAAAAACCAGGGCCGGCGCTGCACCTTCCTCCGTCTGGCAGGGTGCAACCTTGACTGCCGGTGGTGTGATACGCCGCATGCGCGGGATCCAAGCGCAGGCATAGAGATGTCAAAAGACGAGATCATAGATGCAATCCAGGAGAATGGTGTTGGATATGTCTGCATTACCGGTGGTGAACCGCTCCTCCAGATGGAAAACCTTCTTGTGGTTCTCAGAACGCTCTCTCTGATGGGTTATGAAATCGAGATTGAAACAAACGGGACAATCCGGTTTGACCTCGTACAGCCGTTTGCCTCGGTGTGCATGGATGTAAAGTGCCCTTCATCAGGCGAAAAGAGCGATCACGTTCTCCTTGGAGGAATACAGGCGGTTGATTCCGTTAAGTTCGTTGTAGCCGATGACGCTGATCTTGCATATGCAGATGATCTGCTGCGTTCCGTCCAGATCGCAGGGGATGTGTTCATATCTCCGGTCCATGGATCGGATTTACGGATGATAGCGGAACATCTTCTTTCATGGGATCACCGCTTCCGTCTTCAGCTCCAGCTACACAAACAGATCGGGGTGAGATGATTGAAAGCGGTATGTCTTCTTTCAGGGGGTATGGACTCGGCAACCCTGGCATATTATGCAAGGAATATGGGATACGATATCCTTCCTCTCCATATCACGTATAGCCAGCGTACAGAATCAAAAGAGCTCATGTGCGCAAAACGGATTGCAGAACTGGTTGGTGCAGAACCACCGATTGTTCTCTCCCTTGAGTATTTCAAAGTCATTGGGGCAAGCAGCCTTACCGATCGGGAGATTCCGGTTGAAGAGTATGGACGTTCTTCGCCAGATCGCCCAAATACTTACGTTCCGTTCAGGAATGCAAACCTGCTTGCTATTGCAACAAGCTTCTGTGAAGCACAGGACGGAGATGCGGTCTTCATCGGGGTTCAGGCTGGAGATTATGCAGGATACCCTGACTGCCGTCCCGAGTTTATCGCGGCGTTTCAGCAGGTCGTCGATCTCGGAACAATGGCAGAAAAACCTATCCGGATAATGGCACCGTTTGTACGGATGAATAAAACAGAGATTTTAAAGCAGGGTTTTGCCCTTGGTGTCCCGTATGAGGAGACCTGGTCCTGTTACAGAAACGACGGTTTTGCCTGTGGCACCTGTTCGTCCTGCCACTACCGGCTCGAGGCATTCCGTGCCATTGGGAAGACTGATCCGCTTCCCTACCGGAGAAGGCCATGACGATTATTTACCAGGGGCAGCGCCTCTCTGTGGAACTGCGGAGGGTTGCTCTCCCAAACGGGAGGACAAAGGAGACGATCGTCGTCCATCCCGGTGGTGCAGTTGCCATGCTCCCCTGTGAAGGAGATGACTGTTACCTGATCCGGCAGTTTCGTCCAGCGATTGGGAAGTATATCTATGAAGCCCCGGCCGGCACAATGGAGCCAGAAGAGAGCCCCGAAGAGACTGCTGCCAGGGAACTTATCGAAGAGATCAGGTTACGATCTGATCATCTCATTTCCCGTGGTATCATCATGACGTCACCCGGATATACCGATGAAGTGCTCCATCTCTTCGAAGCGCGCGGTCTCACACCTGCAGAAGACTTCAAGCCGGATGACGATGAGGTGATTGAAGTGGTCCGTCTCCCTCGAAATGAGGCCGAATCGATGGCACATGACGGCAGGATCATCGATGCAAAGACGATAGCCCTTCTCTTTCGGTGTCGTAAAACGTGAACTCCGGGAATACTCACTTTTATTGGAGCAGAAGAACAAGAATTAACGGTTTTATAATGGTGACAGACGGCCATGGCTGACACTGGACAGACAGATAAGGATGAGGCACGACGCAGGTATGATTTTAAAAAGATGCTTGAGCGTCTTGAGGAGAAAGAAGGGAGCGGCACGGAACTTATTTCCCTGTATATTCCCCCGGACAAGCAGATATATGATGTAACTGCACAACTCAGGGATGAGTTTGGGCAATGTGCCAACATCAAGAGCAAACAGACGAAAACGAATGTTCAGAGTGCACTTTCTTCGATCCTCTCGCGCCTGAAGAATTACAAAACGCCTCCGGAGAATGGGATGGTGGTCTTTTCAGGCACAGTCAATGTTGGTGGTGATCGAACAGTCCATGAAACGATCATAGTTGAACCCCCTGAGCCCCTGAAGACCTATCTGTACCGGTGCAGCTCCACGTTCGAGCTTGAACCTCTCAGGGAGATGCTTGAAGAGAAGCATGTCTATGGACTCCTTGTTCTTGATCGGCGCGAGGCATACTGGGGTTTTCTCCGTGGAAACAGAATTGAGCCGGTGAACGGGACGTCCTCGACTGTCCCTGGCAAACAACGGAAGGGTGGTCAGTCGGCTGCACGATTTGAGAGGCTCAGGCTGATTGCGATTAACGAGTTTTACAAGAAAATTGGGGAACGTGCGAGTGAGACCTTCCTTGCAGAGAAGGACTTTTTCGAGCGATTCAAAGGACTTCTTATCGGAGGCCCTACACCGACAAAGGAGGAATTTGCTGATGGGGACTATCTGCATCATGAAGTGAAGAAAAGGGTCATCGGCCTCTTTGATGTTGCATATACAAACGAGAGCGGTCTGGCAGAACTCGTGGATGCAGCTGCTGATGTGCTCAAAGGCGTCGATCTGATGAAGGAAAAAGAGGTCATGATGAAGTTTTTCAAGGAGCTGACAAAAGATGACGGGCTTTCTGCATATGGTGAATCCAGCATCAGGAGAAACCTCGAAACAGGAGCAGTTGATACGCTTCTCCTCTCATCCAAACTTCGTGAGTCCCGGCTTCAGATACGATGTGGCGCCTGCGGCTATATAGAGGAGCGGACACAGAGGATTGAGCCAGGGAAAAAAATCTCAGATCTTGATTTTGGCACCTGTCCGAAATGTACATCTCCCCTCCTGCTGGAAGATGAAACCGATATTATCGAAGAACTGACGAATCTCGCCGATCAGAGCAGCACAAAAGTTGAGATCATATCTGATGATTTTGAGGAAGGTGCCATGCTTTACAATGCATTCGGCGGGATAGCCGCGATCCTGCGGTACAGGACTGGATTATAATGTTTGTCGAGACAGTTGACCTGATCGGACGCCTGCTTAAAGGTCTTACCGGAGAGGAGGATCCGCTTCTTGTGGATGGTGGTGATCATGCCGATCTTGCCTCCACCATTGCGTTTTCCCTTGCAAAGAAACAGAAGCGATCACCTCCTCTCATCGCAGCAGATCTCGCAGAAAAGTTGCGTATACTCCCGGAACTTGATGGAATCACGATTTTTTCTACAGGCCCGTACCTGAACTTCACCTTTGGTGGAGAGTATCTTGCCCAATGTGTTGCAGCGGCCAGAAAGCCTGGGTACGGAACCCTTCTGAAGAAATATGAGCGGGTTTCAATCGAGCATACAAGCGCAAACCCAAATGGCCCTCTTCATGTCGGGCATATTCGGAACACCATTATCGGCGATACACTTGCGCGTGCTTTCAGGAAGGCCGGCTATCCCTGTGAGGTGCAGTATTATATCAATGATATGGGCCGCCAGATTGCAATCGTTGTCTGGGGTCTTGAAACTCTCGGGATCACCCGTCTGCCTGGCGAAAAAGGAGATCATTTTATCGCACGTGTCTATGTCAGGGCAAACCATGCGATCAGGGACGATGAATCGATCAATGGTGCGATCGAGCGGCTGATGCAGGAGATCGAGCGTGGAGACAGAGATGTGGATCAGGCGTTTCGACAGGCGGTCAACACCTGTGTTGAGGGGATCAAGGAGACGCTTTTCAACCTGCATGTGCACCATGACCGGTTTGTCCGAGAGAGCACCTTTGTCAGGATCGGGGATATGCAGCGGGTGCTTGATCGCCTGGCACGGATGGACGAAGCAGAGGTGGAAGGCAAATTCCTGAGCCTGGACCTTACATCATCGGGTTTTGAGAAGAAGTATGTTCTCAAACGGGCCGATGGGACAAGCGTGTATGCCGCACGCGATATCGCATACCATGTATGGAAAACTGCCAATTATGATCGGAATATCGACGTGCTGGGTGCAGATCATAAGCTGATCGGAGCCCAGCTCTCTGCAACGCTCCGGCTGATGGGCGAGGTGCCACCGGAAATACTGCACTTCGAGTTTGTATCGCTTCCTGAAGGTGCAATGAGCACCCGTTCAGGTACATTTGTTTCTGCTGATGAACTGATCGAGGAGGTCACTGCCCGCGCTCTTGAAGAGGTGACGAAACGGAGGCCTGAACTCTCGCCTGGGGAACGGATGGCTATTGCGCGATCAGTTGCTGTTGGTGCAATACGCTTTGACATCGTCCGGGTATCTCCTGAGAAGAGTACTGTCTTTAACTGGAAACAGGCGCTGGACTTTGAGCGGCAGAGTGCGCCATATGTTCAGTATGCACATGCACGCGCATGCTCGATACTGGCAAAAGCCGGTGATTTCGAAGAAGTCTATGAATACAATGATCCCCATGAAATTGCGCTTACAAAGGCAATTGCGCGGTTTCCGGCAGTCATCACTTCGGTTGTAACTGATCTCAGGCCGCATCTGCTGGCCACGTACATCAGGGATGTAGCCGATCTCTTTAACTCCTTCTACCGGTTTGTACCGGTGCTGAAGGCAGAAGGAAGCCTTCGGGATGCACGGCTCTGCCTTGTTGATGCGACCAGGAACACCCTGAGAGAAGCATTGCAGACACTTGGTATTGATGCACTCGAAAGCATGTGATGCCCTGCATCGGCAGGGATACCTGTTCTTCTCTCCTCTCTCAACTGCTGCAGTGAAACCCTGCATGTGGAGCAGACGAGCGCTGCGCGGTGGGGATATGTGCTATAAACACCAGTTCTATGGGATAGAGAGCCATCGCTGTATCCAGATGACTCCGACACTTCGATGCAACCAGCGGTGTCTCTTCTGCTGGCGTTCGATGGAGCATGAACCAGCAGATGAGCATGAACTCTCCCCTGAAGTGATCGTTTCGGGTATACAAAAACTCCATAAAAAAGGGCTTGCAGGATATAAGCCTCATCCTGATGTTACTTCCGATCGCTGGCATGAAGCAACCGGTTCGCCAAACCAGGTGGCAATCTCACTTTCAGGTGAGCCAACCTGTTACTCACACCTTCCCGCGCTTGTAAACCTCTTCAGGGAGAACGGGTATACCGTCTTTGTCGTCTCAAACGGGACACGGCCTGATGTGGTGGCGGAACTCTTCCCAACCCAGCTGTACGTATCGCTTGATGCGCCTGATGAGGAGACGTATACCATGCTTTGCCGACCAAAAGGGGATTACTGGGAGAGAATACTTGAGAGCCTCTCAATACTCTCATCCAGGCGATCAGCCATTCGTATAACGCTTGTAAAGGGGATAAACGACTATTCTCCGGAGGCCTATGGGAGGATCATTGCCGATGCCGCTCCCACGTATGTCGAAGTCAAAGGATATATGTATCTTGGATACAGTCGAAGCAGATTATCAATAGAGCAGATGCCCGATCATGCCCATGTCCGGTCTTTCGCCGGGAAGATTGCACGATCGGCTGGGTACCGGATACGGGACGAGAGCCCGGTCTCCCGGGTCGTCTGTCTTGAGGAGGATCAATGAGGTTTGATGCTGAAGAGTTCAGGAAGCGCTCAAAGGAGAATTTTGAGAGAGCATGGCATGACGGAGTGCGGGTGCTTTCAACCCCGGCTGTTGATCGGCAGTATCCAAGGTATACCTATCGCCGTGCCCGGCCACACCCCGTCTTCGATACGATCCAGAGGCTCCGCCAGACCTATCTGTCGATGGGGTTTGACGAGGCGATGAACCCGGTTATCGTTGAGGAGCATGAGGTGTACCGGCAGTTTGGACCTGAAGCGATGGCCGTTCTTGACCGGGTGTTTTACCTGGCGGGCCTTCCCCGCCCCAATGTCGGGATCGCGCGCAGGCAGATTGAAGAGATCGAGTTGATCACACAAGAGCCTCTTACTCCGGAGCTTGAGGATGCATTCCGGAATACTCTTCATTCCTATAAGAAGGGGGTCATTGACGGTGATGATCTTGTCCATGAACTCTCAGTCGTCCTGGGGGTTGATGACGCCAGGGTCGTCTGTATTCTGGACACCGTCTTCCCGGAATTTAAGGAACTTACGCCTGAATCATCACGTGCAACCCTCCGTTCACATATGACAAGCGGATGGTTCATGTCACTTGGAGAGTGCTGGAACAGAATGGCGCACCCGATCCGCCTCTTTTCGATAGATCGGTGTTTCCGGCGTGAACAGGAGGAAGGGCCGACACGTCTGATGACCTATCATTCAGCCTCCTGTATCGTTGCAGGCGGGGACGTGACGCTTGACGAGGGGATGGCGGTGGCAGAAGCCCTCCTCTCGGCATTTGGGTTCACTGATTTTGAGTTCAGGCCAGATGAGAAACGGTCCAAGTACTATATGCCAGGGACCCAGACAGAGGTGTATGCACGGCATCCGGTCCATGACTGGGTCGAGGTCGCCACATTTGGGATCTATTCACCTTCCGCGCTCGGGGAATATGGAATCAGCATCCCGGTGATGAATCTTGGTCTTGGTGTCGAGCGGCTTGCGATGATCATCCATAACGCAGATGATGTCCGAAAACTCAGCTATGGTCTGTTCTATCCACCGACGCTCAGTGACCGGGGCCTTGCCCGTGCTGTTTCTGTCCGTGAAGAACCGTCTACTGAAGCCGGACGTGCCCTTGCAAAGGCGATCGCAGCGGTTGCGAGCGAACATGCTGCTGCACCATCTCCCTGCTCATTTTCGGTATGGTCAGGCGAGATCGCGGGGACAGCAGTTGATGTTACTGTCCTTGAGCCTGAAGAGAACTCAAAACTTCTTGGTCCCGCCTGTGGCAATGAGGTATTCATCCATGACGGGGCAATCCTCGGGGTGCCCGATACCGAGAAGTTTGCTGAGATCAGAAGAGACGGCCTGCCAACCGGCATCCGGTTTGTCGATACCGTCTCACTCCTCGCAGCCGCCCGGATCGAGGAGGCAGCCCGGTGCGGGGGAGGAACAACTGTCCAGGTGAAGATGGCAAAACTCCCCTCAGATGTGAATATCAGGATCGCCGATCACGCGATGCGATTCGTCACCGATAACCGGAAGAAGATCGATCTCCGGGGCCCGATCTTCATGACGGTGAAGAGTGAGAAGAGAGAAGAATAATTTTGACGCTTCTTCATATTTTGGTAGGGTGAATGGTAAGTATATCCTTGCCCTTATGTAACTATTTGATCGCCTGCAACAGCACCTCTGCCCCCTTCTTGTCCAGGGGTGTGTTATCATTGCCGCACTTCGGGGAGAAGATGCAGGCAGGGCAGCCGTTATAACATCGGCATTCGGCGACAATCGTTGCTGCAAGGTTGGCGATTTTCCCTATCAGATGATAGGCTTTCGCGGCAAGGGCTGCACCGCCGATGTAGCCGTCATAGATGAGAACGGCCGGACCATCTGCTGCTGGATGGTATGCAGTCGAGCAACCCCCGATATCATTTCGGTCACAGATGATAAAACCGGGCATTGCGGCGATGAGGGCATGCTCGGCAGCATGAAGGGTTCCCTCGGGATCAGATATGACGGAGCTTTGGAGGAGTTTTTCATCAATGGAGAGGAGGAGCCCCTGTGTCGGAAATGAGTTCTCCGGGAGATCCAGGGGTTTTGATCCAATCACTCGATCATAGCGGAGGATATGATAGCCCGAGATCGCTTCGGTGACGATCATCTCTGCAAATGATATCGACACTTCCTGGCCTTCCCGCGACCCGATGATCCGGTCGACAGAGACGGAGGTCGTTGTGAGCGGGCGGGTGTAATAATCGGCCTCAAGCAGATCGACTTTGATTATCCCATCATCCCGGTCAACCGACCTGACGATATAGCTTGTATCCTGATGGAGGATGACCGCACCGGGATAGGCTTCCCGGTATGCCTGTGCTGCATCCATCGTCTCGATGAGGCGGCTTTTTTCCATGATCTGGTATCCTCCTGAAGCCGAACCGGTGAGGGTGACGAATTCAGCGGGTCTCCTGACTCCGGCGTAGACATATCCTTTCCGGGTATTGGCAAGCAGCCCTTCATCTGCCAGCTCCCGGAGATGATCCATCATCTCCTCCCCGAAGTACATGGTATCCCGGTCACCGAGCGGAATCTCGGCTGCCGCACAGAGGAGATGGCCCGAGAGGATGATCGGGTTTTGCATATCAATAGCGGCATGCTCGGGGGTGGCGGCAAAGAAGCGGTCCGGGTGGTGCATGTAGTACTGGTCGATGGGGTCATACCGGGCGACCATCGTCACAAGACTCTTTGATCCGCTTCGTCCGGCCCGGCCTGCCTGCTGCCAGAAGGATATGGTTGCCCCGGGATAGCCTGCCATCAGGACGGCATCAAGGGTACCGATATCGACCCCGAGTTCGAGTGCATTTGTCGATACCACCCCCTGGAGATGCCCGTCCTTGAGCCCGGCCTCTATCTCCCGCCGCTCCTCTGCAAGGTAGCCTGCCCGGTACGCACGGATGCGTTCTGCAAGGAGGGGATCTCCCGCAAGCTCTTCGCCAGTCCTTCGTGCGATCACCTCGGCAAGCCGCCGGGACGGCGAGAAGCAGATCGTCTGGAGATGGTGCTGCATATGGATTGCAAGAAGCCTTGATACCTCAGACGCAAGTGAGGCGCCCGGGTCTTTCATATAGGGGTTATAGAAGACGATACTGCGGTGGCTCTGCGGGGATCCGTCGTCTGTGATAATCTGGAATCGGCGGCCGCAAAGCCGCTCTGTAAATTCCTCCGGGTTTCCAGGGGTTGCGGATGCGAGGATAAAGACAGGAGAAGCGTCATAATACGCAAGGACACGGGTGAGCCTGCGGATCAGGAGGGCGATATGGGAACCAAAGATCCCCCGGTACCGGTGTGCCTCATCGATGACGACAAACGCGGTACCCGAGAAGAAATCCGCCCATTGCCGCCGCCAGGGGAGGATATGATGGATCTCATGCATATTCGAGATGATGATCCGGGACTTTGACCGGATCCCTGGCCGTGCATCGCGGGGCGTGTCACCGTCATAGACCGCAGGGAAGAGTCCCGCACCAATCGCCTCATCAATCGCAATAAACGCGGCAAGCTGGTCGCGGGCGAGTGCTTTTGTCGGGTATAGAAGGAGTGCCCGCGCATCCGGGTCGCGTATGAGGCAGTCGATGATCGGAAGGGCGAAGGCCAGGGTCTTTCCGGATGCCGTTTCTGTTGCAAGGAGGATA
Source organism: Methanocalculus sp. MSAO_Arc2 (assembly GCA_003838065.1). Lineage (GTDB taxonomy): Archaea > Halobacteriota > Methanomicrobia > Methanomicrobiales > Methanocorpusculaceae > Methanocalculus. Next base: position 37,256 of record QZAC01000046.1, on the reverse strand, counting down.
TCCTCGCCCGCCGATGTCCGTTCATACGCCTCAGCCTGATGAATATAGGGCCTGATCCCTTCATCAATAAGCCAGGATCGGAGGCGGGGATGAAGGCTATCGGGGATCTCAGCATATCGAGCCTCTCTCCCGGCAATCTGGTGAATGAAGAGGGCATCCTCAGTTGAACCACACTCCTCCTGCAGCTTTGCGAGAATAGAATGCTGCATCACCAGTACATCTCCAGAAACCGCCGGTGGAGATCGACGAGGGAAAGGACATCCTGCCGGTTATGCCGGATGATCGGGATGAGGGGTCCCGGGTTTTTGGATCGCCGGTACGTATCATACCATTGTGGCACCAGAACACCCGGGAGATCAAAGCCCCGGTTGATGTCCAGGACTGATTGTTCAATGGTCGCAAGCCGGCAGTCTGAGAGATCCCGCCCAATGGTCCGGCGGGTGATATGGAGAAGGTCAAGCTGATGAGATCCTGTGGTGAGTTCTTCACCATAGTAGGCGAAGCGATCGGCAAGATATGGAACATCGAAGGATCGCCCATTATAACTGAGGATGAGAGGGTCTTCGGGGAGGCTCTCCTGCCAGGCTAGCAGGGCCGGGAGCTCCTCGTCAATGTCACGGGCGAGGAACTGGCGGAGATGGATAGAGCTGCCCTCGATTGTTGCAGACCCGATGAGGAAGACTGGCCGGGAGAAGACGCCGAGGGTTTCGATATCCAGGAAGACGAGGCGTTCTGGCTCAAAGAGGGATGAAGCCCTGATCACCTCCGGATGGGTCGGCGAGAGGCGTGACCGTGTCCATGCCATCACGGCTCCTGCATCCTCCTCCCTGATGAGTGCGAGCACCTCTTCTGCCAACGCCCGGTATCGCCTGATATGGAGGAGGTCAGTGATCGTCTTACAGCCTCTCTGTTTCAGGTGACGCTCGCGGGCAGGTCCGATCCCGGGAACCAGCCTGAGACAGCAGAGCAGGCGTGACCGGGCATCTGAGGAGTCAGGGGGGAGTGGCCTGAAGAAAATGTATTCTTGTATACCAAAGCATGGCCCCTCAGATGTATCGATGGCAGCGCCTGCGATGATATCACAGAGATCGGATCCCGCATGGGCATCCAGAAGCTTTTTTATGCGTTCTGTGTGCTCCTGGTATTCTGAGGCAAAGATGCCTGTTCTGCCGATCCCTGCCCGGAACCGGTTGTCATGTTCAATGATCCGGAACTCCTGCCGGGTATCGATCTGTTCCCGCCAGAATGATCGTGCTGTGCGGAATGCCGCTATTGTCTCTCCCATACCATACTCCTTGATATTGCTTTAGATAAACCCGGTGAGCGGGGTGCGAAAGTGAAACAGGCACGGATCATATCATATACAGGGGAGAGAATCCTGTATGGCTATCAGTAAAGGCTGCGTGAGCACCACCTATATGGTGAAAGGCAATGAAAATTGAAGCACTTCTGATTGATATTGACGGTGTGCTCACCGTCGGTGGAGAGCCGGTCCCTGGAGCGCAGGAGGCTATCGGGTGGCTTAATGATCAGGGTATCAGGTATCGATTCGTCTCCAATTCGACACAGCGGACCAGGATGCAGATTGCGGAACGGCTGAACACAGCTGGTTTTACTATTGACCCCGGACTGATATCAACGCCAATTGGAGCAGCACTCGCTTTCCTTGAAAGGAAGGGAATCACTCGTTGCAGTCTCCTGGTCACAGATGCGGCAACATCCGAGTTTCACGATGCAGGGATTATTGACACTTCAGATGAAGCCGGGGCGGTGATCATCGGTGACGCAGGACTAAAGTTTACCTTCAGGGTACTGAATGAAGCATTTCGGCTGATCAATGACGGCGCACTCTTCATCGCACTTGAACGCGACAGATACTGGATGGCAGAAGATGGTCTTACCCTTGCAGCCGGTCCGTTTGTAGCTGCGCTTGAGTATGCATGCGGAAGATCGGCGTGTGTGATGGGCAAACCATCGCCCGATGCATTCCTCTCGGCATGTGCCATGCTGAAAACCTCTCCCGGGCAAACAGCGATGATTGGCGATGACATCAGAACGGATGTGGGCGGTGCGCAGGAGGCAGGCCTGATCGGAATACTTGTCAGGACCGGTAAATATTCAGATGAGATGCTCAGGAATTCCAACATCACCCCTGATTTCTCCCTCCCATCGATTGCGATGGTGAAAGAGATCTTTGGCTGAGAGATATGCTTAAGGGGTGTCCACTCCTTATCAACCAGTATGCCTGGTAATGACTCTCCAGTTCCGCAGGTATGTATGGGATTTATTCTGCGCCATCCATTGCGGATAGATCCACCTCCTGACCAGGGAGAATTCGGAATAAAGAGGAGAAGCCCGGTTTTTCCACGGGAGAGAGACGAAGAGCGGATACGCAGGTTATCTGAATCGAGTTATACACCAACGACGCAGATCCTCCTCCAGATGATGGATGAAGAGTTCCGGTGCAGTTTCCTTCTATCAGGGGTGTTCATAGAACATCTGGAGGGTGCTGATCCGGATCTCTATGAATTACTGTCACAGGCAACTGCTCACAGGAATGCCGAAGTGCTTTCTGAATCCTACTATAACACGGCTATGGGCGCTATTCCGGATTCTGATGAATTCCGGATCCAGGTGGAGATGCATCGTTTGCTTATGACAGAATTTTCAGGACGAAAACCATCAATCCTTGTTGCACCATGCAGAATCTTCAACAGAAATATCGTAAGAGCCGCCCTTGATGAAGGGTTTTCTGCAATCTACACTGATGTATTTGATACGTATCATTCAGCCTATGATCAGTTTTCTGGATATACTTTAGATGGGATACCATTTTTGATCCGACACTGCAAACTCTCTGATGATATTGCCATCAGGTACGGAGACGTTGACTGGGAATATCACCCCCTGACAGCCAGAACATATGCTGGCTGGATCAGAGGGATGGGGAAATGCACTGTGCATATCCTGGTTGATATGGAGGTCTTTGGAGGCCGTTACTCACGAGATACTGGAATATTAGACTTTCTCCAGGCACTTCCCGGAGCGTATGCCGATGCCGGCATTCACCCTGTACTCCCATCCGAGGAGGTCAAAATGATTACTGCGGCAGATATGTTCTCAGATGAACAAATGGAGGAGGTATTTGGGAGATGGCCACAAAATATGATGCAATGTACAGCGCTGGATGCCCTCAGGACAGCTGGGAGATGGGTACCTGATCGGACTGCCTGGCGGCGCTTCCAGGCAATGCCTCTTTTTCAGGCTATGGCGACAACTGAAGGGAGCTGCGGTATGGTGAAGACGCAGCGGAGCCAGGCGGAGGCATACCTGGAATTTTCCCGGTATATGGCCGCACTTAGCCGTTTTGAGGAGGAGCAGAGTCAAATGGTCAGGGCTGGAAGTGCTGCACGTTTTCTCCGATGCATACCTCCTGAGCGTGCATTTCATTTCTGTACCCCCTACCACCGGGAGGGATTCTCAGCCCATTCACTTGAAGAATTTGTAAAACTACTTGATGTTGCAAGCGATGACTGTATCAAGCACCATGGTGAACGTTCAGATATCGCTACCTGGATCAGGGAGGTCATTGGTGATACAACACTTGCCGGACGTATGCAGACCCTCCGGGGACGGAATGAGATCGCCGAAGCAGTCGAAAAAAGGATACATGAATTATGGAAACGCTTAAAATAGCCTTTTTTGCCTGGGAATCAGTCTATACAAAGAAAGTAGGGGGTCTGGCACCCGCTGCCACCTATCTTGCTGAAAAACTGGCAGAAGAGTATGAGGTGCATTACTTTACACGTGGTGATAGTGATTTTACAAAGAACGGAGTACATTTCCATTGTGTTGATCCAGCAGCCGGAGAGGATGATATACTCACTCACTGCAAAGAGATGAGTGAACGGGCGATAGAACGGGTTATGGAGTTTGATGATCCTCCCTTTGATATTCTTCATTTCCATGACTGGCACTTCTTCCAGACGCTCCAGAAGTTTTGGGACCGGAAATGCATCCTTTCAATTCATTCCACAGAGTATGGAAGAAATGGTGGTGCCATAGGTGATTCCAGGGAATTTGGGGAGATATCAGCAATCGAAAAATCTTCAGGAGAGATTGCAAGCCATATCATCACCGTTTCCAGGATGATGAAGGTGGAATTAATGTGGCTCTATGATATCCCTGAATGGAAGATATCCACGATTCCAAATGGAACTGACCCGTATCTCTATTATATGGATGTGAAAGCTGGAGCGGTCAAGAAGAAATATGGAATTCATCCCCTTGCCTATCTTGTCCTTTTTGTTGGCAGGGTGAGCTGGCAGAAGGGGCCGGATATTCTTGTTGAGGCCGTGCCTCATGTACTGGCACGAAGAGCAGATATTCAGTTCATCATCGCAGGGAAAGGGGATATGCTGCCGATGATCCAGGAGAGATCCATTGGCCTTCCAATACAATGCACAGGTTACGTCTCCGATCAGGAGCACCTTGAACTCCTGAATGCTGCAGATCTTGTGTGCATACCAAGCAGAAACGAACCCTTTGGACTGGTGCTCACCGAGGCATGGAGTGCCGGGAAAGGAGTGGTAGCATCTGATGTAGGGGGGCTCTCGATGAATATTTCAAACCTTGTCGATGGGATTAAAGTACCTCCGGCACCCGAACCAATCGCATGGGCGATCTGTTATGCGATCGGTAATCCGGATTTTCTCAGGTCGATGGGTATTGCAGGCAGAAAAAAAGTGCTGGAACAGTTCAACTGGAAGAGGGTGACTGAAAAAACGCATCAGGTCTATATCGCGGTTATGAAGCCCTCGCTCTGCTGACATTTCCAAAGTGATCACAGATGGAAACAACACGTCGTCCAACCGAATATGATATCTATCTCTTCAGACAGGGTACGCATGCGCGGATCTTTGAATTCCTTGGTTCGCATCCAGAAAACGAGGGCATTTTCTTTTCTGTCTGGGCTCCGGAAGCACGCAGTGTCTCGGTTGTTGCTGATCACAATGGGTGGCAGCCATCGGTCGATTTCCTTGTATCACGAAGTGACAGCTCAGGTATCTGGGAGGGAATTGTACACGGGATCAAGGAAGGATCACCCTACAAATATGCAATCGAGAGCCGTGAGGGGACCATGCTCTTCAAGGGCGATCCGCTTGCACTCTCATGGGAGGATCCACCCAAGACCGCTTCCATCGTAACATCTCTCTCATATGAATGGGGGGACCAGGGATGGATGGAGGAGCGTTTTCATGCAAATGCCCTTGATGCGCCATGTGCATTGTACGAGGTGCATCCCGGGTCCTGGAGGCGTGTACCCGAGGAGGGGGGAAGGATGCTGAGTTACAGGGAGCTTGCTCCCCTTCTCGCAGAATACGTTCATGAGATGGGTTTTACTCATGTCGAGTTTCTCCCCCTCATGGAACATCCCTTCTATGGGTCATGGGGATACCAGACCACTGGATATTTTGCACCGACAGCCAGGTATGGTCGACCTGAAGATCTGATGTATATGATAGATACTCTTCACCAGGCTGGAATCGGGGTCATCCTGGACTGGGTGCCTTCACACTTTCCAAATGATCCCCATGGCCTCGCCCTCTTTGACGGCTCCCATCTGTATGAACATAACAATCCCCGGGAAGGGTTCCACCCTGAATGGCAGAGCTGCATCTTCAATTATGGCCGCCATGAAGTCCGCTCGTTTCTTCTTTCCAGTGCCGTCTTCTGGCTTGACCGCTACCATGCAGACGGTCTCAGGGTGGATGCAGTTGCTTCGATGCTCTACCGGGATTATGCACGCCCCTCAGGCGAATGGGTGCCAAATATCTATGGTGGCAGGGAAAACCTGGAGGCTATTGCATTATTACGTTCTTTAAACGAAATAGTGTATGCTACGTTTCCTGATGTCCAGATGATCGCCGAAGAATCGACTGCCTGGCCGATGGTCACCCGTCCCACGTTTGCAGGAGGTCTTGGATTCGGTTTGAAATGGAATATGGGATGGATGCATGACACGCTCCTCTATATGGGGCGTGATCCGGTTCACCGCCGGTATCATCATGACGAAATCACATTTTCAATCATCTATGCCTTTTATGAAAATTATCTTCTTCCTCTCTCCCATGATGAGGTCGTCCATGGGAAGGGGTCACTGATCGGGAGAATGCCTGGAGACTGGTGGCAACAGTTTGCAAATCTCAGGCTGCTCTATGGGTATATGTATACTCATCCCGGGAGGAAACTCCTCTTCATGGGGAGTGAATTTGCACAAAGAAGAGAATGGGATCATGAATCGAGCCTGGAGTGGCATGTCCTCTCCGATGAGATGCACAGGGGAATTATGAGGCTGGTTGGAGATCTCAACTGGTTGTACCGGAATGAACCGGCTCTTCATCGTTTAGATGACCAAAGCAATGGATTTTCATGGATTGATCATGGGGACTGGGAGCAGAGCGTGATAGCATATCTCAGAATGGCCCCGGGAGAGGCACCGGTTGCCTGCATCTGCAACTTCACGCCGCAACCACGGTACAGGTACCTCATCGGCGTCCCCAAAGGTGGGTACTGGGAGGAGCTGATCAACACTGATTCTGCATACTATGGTGGAAGCAACTGCGGAAATGGAGGAGGTGTGGAGGCTTATGATCATCCTTACCGAGGCTGGCCCTGCTCCCTCTCCCTGACCCTTCCTCCGCTTGCAGCTGTTATCCTCAGGCCATCGGGGGGGAGAGCATGAGCCGTTTTGTATGCATACATGGTCATTTCTATCAGCCCCCTCGGGAAAATCCCTGGTTTGAGAAGATTGAGGTGCAGGATTCTGCGTACCCCTATCATGACTGGAACGAACGTATCACCGCCGAATGTTATGCACCAAACACAGCTGCAAGAATTCTGGATGAAGATGACCTGATCACAACAATTGTGAATAATTATTCAATGATCAGCTTTAATGCAGGACCAACCCTCCTCTCATGGCTGGAACGTAAAAAACCTGATATCTATCATGCGATCATCGAAGCTGACCGTACTGGATCGGATCGGTTTGGAGGACATGGTCCGGCAATTGCCCAGTGTTACAATCATATGATTATGCCCCTTGCCAACCAGCGGGACAAGAAAACTCAGGTTCGCTGGGGTATCCGGGATTTCTCCAACCGGTTCGGGAGGAACCCCGAGGGCATGTGGCTCCCTGAACTCGCCGTTGATCTGGAGACACTCCGGTATATGGCGGAAGAGGGGATCAGGTATGTTATTCTGGAGCCCCATCAGGTAAGTAAAATCAGGTTCCCTGGTGGAGAATGGATGGATGTCTCTGATGGAAATATCGATTTCGGGGTGCCATATCGGCTGTATCTTGGCAATGGAGAAGAGATCGCAGTCTTCATCAACAATACCCAGATTGCTCATGATGTTGCCTTTGGCCCGCTTCTCAGAAATGGGTACCAGTTTTCCAGGCGTCTCATTGGTGAATTTGATAACCGGCAAACCGATCAGATTGTTCATTTTGCAATCGATGGTGAGACCTATGGCCATCATTACCATTTTGGGGAGATGGCACTTGCCTATTGCCTGACGCGACTCCTTGATGAGGGAATATACCTGACGATTTATGGCGAATACCTTGAACGCAATCCGCCATCACACGAGATCGAAATCCGGGAAGGGACTTCATGGAGCTGCCCCCACAATCTGTCTCGCTGGAGTGGTGGGTGTACCTGTTCAACCGGTGTACATCCCGGCTGGTCACTTCAATGGAGGGGTTATCTCCGTGAAGCATTCGATCTCCTCCGTGATCATGCCGCTGCACATTTTGAACATGCCGGCTCTCACCTCTTTGCCGATCCATGGGCCGCGCGGGATGATTATATCCGTATAATCAATGATCGAAGCAAAGAGGCCAGAGATGCATATTTTGCCGACCATGCATCACATGCGCTCTCGATGGAAGAGCAGGTGCGCGCCCTTCAGCTCCTTGAGATGCAGCGCCACGCGATGCTGATGTATACCAGTTGCGGCTGGTTCTTCGATGATATTGCCGGTATTGAGGCAATCCAGGTGATGTGGTATGCGGCACGGGCTCTGCAGTTCTACCAGGCAACTGGTGGTGATGATCTGGAGGAGGACATCCTTGCGATTCTTGCACAGGCAGAGTGCAACAACCCCGAATTTGCCGATGGCGCCACAGTCTGGATGAGTTGTGTTGCTCCCCGTGTAACAGATCTACGAAGGGTATGCGGCCAGTATGCCCTCACCTCACTTTTTTGCATCTATCCGCCAACCAGCAGGCACACCATTTACGAGGTGACCCGTTATCAGGATGAGAGAGAAAAAGAAGAAGAGCGGCGCATCGCCGTTGGTGCCGCCACTATACGATCACTTCTGACCGGAGAATCGGGCGATTATATCTACGCTGGTGTGCATCCAGGTGGTCCGGAACTCTTCGCGGGTGTTACACAGTATCCAGGTGATCGGCAGTTTTTCGAGATCCGGGACACAATCCTGGCGGCATGGAAAAATCCACAACAGAAATCAATGTATGATGTATTTCACGATTGGTTCGAGGGAGGGTGCTTTCGGCTCTCCGATCTCCTTCGTGATGAGGCTCGAGGGATCGTTTCAGTGGCTCTTGATATCAGTATCAGCCGGATTGAGGATTCATTCCGTACGATGTGTATTAAGTATCTTCCATTGATGGAGGTGATGCATGATCTGGCCATGCCGATCCCCTCGGCAATCACTGTTCCTGTTGGGCATGTCCTGAATGCCGATCTTATTGCCCATCTTGGAGATGAAATACCTGATCCGGTAAAGACTACCCGGCTCCTTCATCTCATGCTGCGCTTCTCAATTCCCCCTGAGCATAAAAAATTCTCATTTATCATTGGACATCGTCTGGGGAAACTGCTTCAGTGCCTTCTTGACGATCCAGAAAACACAGTCATCACAGGGTCGATTATTGGTCTTATCGATGTTATCACAGGTTTATCTCTTCAACCACCTCTCTTTGAGGCCCAGAATGCTTTTATTCATCTCAGGGATGAACATCTCCCGGCACTAAGGGACCGTGCAGAGAAAGATCGGCATTATCATGTACTGATCGGACAGATTGCGGAGATTGGACAATTTCTCAGGGTGAAGGTATGAGCAGCCATCGCGAGAGCGGAATTCTCCTGCCGGTTGCCTCCCTCCCGTCATGTCATGAGATCGGTGATTTTGGTCCTGCGGCAGCCGGGTTCATTGATTTTCTGAGGAATGCCCGGCAGCGGATATGGCAGATTCTTCCACTAAACCCTGTTGGGCCGGATGGCTCTCCGTATTTTGCCCCCTCGTCTTTTGCCGGAAACCAGCTTTTAATCAGCCCTGCAACGATGGCAGAAGATGGTTTTATCACACAAGCACAATGTCAGGCATCCAGCAGCCCTGTTGGTCTGGTGGATTATGCAAAGGCAGCAGACCTTCGAGAGCCTCTGCTCGATTCAGCAGTGGGGCAGGCGACTGTACTTGGATACCGGGAGGAGATCGATGCATTCATCCAGCAAAATTCGGAATGGCTTTCAGACTATGCCCTCTTTACCGTCTTGAAAGCCTGCCATCAGAACGCTCCATGGACTGCCTGGGACCGCCCGTTCCGCCTCCGCGATTCCCGGGCGATTCGGGATGCAGAGAAACGGTATGCAGATCATATCCATAGAGTCAGCGTGATCCAGTGGCTTTTCATGAAACAATGGAACCAATTACGATCACGTTCAGCAGCAAGCGGCATTGAGATTCTTGGAGATCTTCCCATTTATCCTGTCCATGACAGCGCGGATGTATGGGCGCATCCGCATTTGTTTGAACTTGATGGAGATGGTCATCCAACAGCGGTTGCCGGTGTACCACCAGATTATTTCAGCACCACCGGCCAGCGATGGGGCAACCCCTTATACCGGTGGGATCAGCATGAAGAAGAGGGCTTTCGATGGTGGCTATCCCGGATTGAGCGTGCCCTCACCCTGTATGACCGGCTGCGAATCGATCATTTCCGGGGGCTTGTCGCATACTGGGCAATACCATCAGAAGAAGAAACTGCTATACAGGGCAGGTGGGTATCTGCACCTGGAGGAAGGCTCATTGATGCCATCAGACAGACGTTTCCGGGTGCTGACCTTATCGCTGAAGATCTCGGGGTGATCGATGAACCGGTCCGCGCACTGATGCAGAGAGGGGATATTCCCGGTATGCGCGTCCTTCTTTTTGCGTTTTCAGGCGGCGCAGATAATCCTCATCTCCCACATAACCATCCACGGTCTGCGTATGTGTATACTGGCACTCATGATAATCCTCCTGTCAGGGGCTGGTATCTTGATGATTCAACGCGACAGGAACGCTCATGCCTGAACCGGTACCTGGGCAGGGAGATCACTTCTGACAGTGTATCCGATGCACTTGTGAGAATTGCATATTCCTCGGTTGCCAGACATGCTATCATTCCAATCCAGGATCTTCTTGGGCTTGGATCCGGCGCACGAATCAACCGGCCCGGCACAACTGCTGGAAACTGGCGGTGGCGCCTTGCTGCAGACTGGCCTAAAGATGAGATCGCGGCTACATTACGCTACCATTCAGAAACATTTGGACGGATATCCTGAGGGATTTTGGGATAATATAAGTATCTACACCGATAAATAAAAGATCGATGACCGATGGTGAAGTGAGTGGAGAAAAAATGTTTACTCTGCCAGAACGTCTCTTTGGGCTGAGAGAACTTGCCTATAACCTCTGGTGGAGCTGGCATCCGGAGGCCCGGATGCTCTTTAAACAACTCAATCAGGAGGCATGGCGCGAGAGCAACCACAATCCGGTTCGGATGCTCCGTGAGATCCCATTCAGGTACCTTGAGGCTGCAAGTGAGAACTCTGACTATATCCGTGATTACGATGTAATCATGGCAAGACTCAGATCGTATATGCGGCAGCAGCAGGGATGGTTCGGGGAGCATTATCCAAAATGTTCATTTCGAATCGCCTATTTCTCTGCAGAGTACGGCCTTCACCATTCGCTCCCGTTTTACGCTGGAGGTCTTGGTTTTCTTGCCGGGGACCATTTGAAAGAATGTTCAGATCTGAATGTGCCTGTAGTTGGAATTGGGTTTATGTACTCCCAGGGATATCTGCACCAGCATATCCGCGCAGATGGCTGGCAGGACGAGATCACCCTTCCCTTAAACCGTGATCTTGCACCAATCACCCGGGTTAAGGATGAGAGCGGCAGGCATCTGGTTATCTCAGTGCCGGACATCGATCCGCCTATCTCTGTTGCCATCTGGAAGGTCGATGTCGGCAGGGTTCCGCTCTATCTGCTTGACACTGATATCCCGCAAAACGATTCCATGACGCGCGGTATCTCCTCTCACCTGTATACCGGGAACAGGGAAATGCGACTTCTACAGCAGATTGTTCTTGGCATCGGTGGTCGCCATATGCTTCGATCACTTGGCATCAGTTTTTCAGGGGTGCACCTGAATGAAGGGCATTCTGCCTTTGCTCTGCTTGAACTTGCACGTGAGCAGGTTGAGGAGGGCATCCCGGCATCAGAGGCCTTCGATAAGATTCGTGGTCTCACGGTGTTTACCACGCACACTCCTGTCCCTGCGGGCCATGACATCTATGATCCTAAACTGGTGGAACGTCACCTTGGACATTATATCCAGAAACTCGGGATCACACGGGATGAGTTCCTCGCTCTTGGCCGGCATCCAGATCAGGTAAATGATGGGTTCAATATGACAGCTCTTGCATTGCGTCTCTCCAAATACCATAATGCAGTTTCCCGGAAGCATGCGGAGGTGACCCGGGAAATGTGGAAGGGTTGCTGGCCTGATCACACTTCCGGGGAGGTCCCAATTGATTCGATCACAAACGGGGTGCACCTTCCGACCTGGCTCAATCCCAGGATGGAGATGCTCCTGAATTCCTATCTCACCCGTATCTGTCCACACTGGCAGCATGAACATGATAACAAGGAGATCTGGGAGATCATTGATGAGATCCCTGATCATGAACTCTGGGAGCTTCATATCTGGCTGAAGATGAAATTGTTCAACAGGATACGTGAATATAAACGGAGGAAATGGGCTCAGGGGTTGGAAGAGCCGGAGAACCTTGTGGCTGAAGGGACACTGCTCAACCCGAGTGTCCTTACTATCGGCTTTGCCCGCCGTTTTTCATCATATAAACGGGCCGATCTCATTCTTCATGATGCTGAAAGGCTCTCCAGGTTATTAAATAACACATGGCATCCGGTTCAGATTATCTATGCCGGAAAAGCCCATCCCGATGATATTGAAGGCAAAAAAATTCTGCAGAGGATTTATCAGCTCGCTGAGAAGCCGGAAATGGCCGGGAGGATCGCCGTCATTGAAAACTATGGTGAGCAGATTGCCCAGTATATGGTTCATGGAGTTGATCTCTGGCTCAATACACCCCTTCCCCCGATGGAGGCGTCAGGAACAAGTGGTATGAAGGCGGCGATGAACGGTGTCATACACTGCAGCATCCTGGACGGATGGTGGTGTGAGGGATACAACGGGAAAAATGGATGGACATTCGGCGATGGAGACCAGTGGGGTGACCGGACAGCAGACGATGCTGAGGCTCTCTACCAGCTGATCGAGAGCACGATCGCACCCCTGTATTACAAACGGTCGATGCATGGGATTCCTCATGGATGGGTCAGGATGATGAAGGAGTCGATGAAGAGCATCCCTCCGGTCTTTTCAGCTCGACGGATGGTAAAGGAGTACGTCCGTATGTACTATCCACAGATGATGGAGTGTGCAGAGCAGCACCTCTGCACTTTTCGATAGTTGGATCCTGAATGGACAACCCGAGAGGATCCTGGTTGTAGGATCAGTATACAACCCCTTCTCCAGAGGAGAAGGGGTTTTGATTAGTACAATCCGGTATATTCACTTTTGAGATAGGCATGAGTTTATCAGGCAATAATGATCGGACCGCCTTTGCGCGGCTGATTCTGCGATACCTGAATTTTTTTCTGTAAATACGTCTCTTCTATCGTCCTGCGGGTGCAATGGAGTGCCAGATCATTTTCTTCTGCACGTGCAGTCAGGTACATGAAGGTTTTTGATTGCATGATCAAGAGTGTATAATCCCTGTATGAATACTCATCGGGCGGGGTGCGAAAGTGAACGATCAGTAGAAAATAATGCCAGATAATCCAGCATTTCGACAATGAGTAAAAATTATCGGATTATAATATCTTATCCCTCCCTCAAAACAAGCCTTTTTACACCTTCAATGCTGATTAGATCATGATTTCATATGCTAGAGATAGAAGACCTTCATGTTGAGGTCGAAGGCAGAGAGGTGCTTCACGACATCGATCTTGCCATCAGGGAAGGCGAGACCCATGTCCTGATGGGGCCTAACGGATCAGGGAAAACGACACTTCTCCGTGCAATTATGGGGTTTGGCAGCTCGCAGATCACGGAGGGTTCGATTGTCTATAAAGGCCATGATATCACAAATATGCCAATTCATGAACGGGCTCGCCTTGGCATTGGACTTCTCTTCCAGAGACCGCCCACGATATCGGGGTTGAAACTTGGAAAATTGCTGGATGTTACATCTGGTGGAGATTTGAATCGTGTTGAAGAGTATGCACGAAGAATGAATATGGATACATTTCTCAAGCGCGATATTAACAAGGGTTTTTCAGGAGGCGAGATCAAACGAAGTGAGGTCTTGCAGCTGATGGTCCAGCAACCAGATTTTGTGATGCTTGATGAACCTGAGAGTGGTGTGGATCTTGAGAATATGGCTCTTCTCGGCGATACTGTCGCAGAACTTGTTGAAAAAGATCAGCATATCATCAAGAGAAAAAAGAGCGGTCTCATCATCACCCATACCGGATATATCCTGGATTATATTGATGCGGACGTTGGTCATGTGATGTGCGATGGTTCATTTCGGTGCCATGGAAATCCACGGGAGATCCTCAAGATGATCCAGACCAAAGGGTACAAGGAGTGTATCGAATGTCAGAGGATATGAAGGGCTTTTCAGACATCGATAGCAATGACTTGCAGCGGATTGAGATGACCGGCCTTCAGACGGGCTCTCTTGAAGGCAGGTCGGGAAGCTTCCTTCAGGTAGATGAACACATTTACCATGCATCATCCGATGTCAAAGGGGTCGAAATCCTTCCGATAGCTGAAGCATTAACCAAATACAGCTGGCTTGAAGATTATTACTGGAAAGCTGTATCCCGTGATAAAGACGAGATCACTCGTTACATTGCCGCACAGGAGCCAAAAGGGTATCTTTTAATAGCTCGTAAAGGAAGCCAGACCACGTTTCCGCTCCAGACCTGTTTATTTCTTGCATCCGACAATATCCAGCATGTCCATAACATCATCATCGCAGAAGAAGGGTCGGAGCTCCATCTCATCGCAGGATGTGCAAGTTCCCAGAAAACGAAGGCAGGTGCACATTATGGGGTGACTGAGGTCTATATCGGTAAAGATGCCAAGGTTACCCAGACAATGATTCATACCTGGGGTGAATTTATCGAGGTTTACCCAAGAAGCGTTGCCATAGTTGAAGAACGGGGTATCTTTCTCTCAAATTATGTCTGTATGGTCCCTGCCAGGAGGGTCCAGATGTATCCGACAGCCGAACTCAGGGGAGATGGAGCAATCGCCAGATTCTCAAGCATCATGCTCGCAACACCCGGTTCGTACCTTGACACTGGATCGCGTGCGATTCTCTCTGCAAAGGGTACGACAGCCGAACTGATCACTCGAGCGATCACAACCGGGGGGACAATAATCTCCCGTGGCCATATTCTGGGATCTGTATCTGATACGAAAGGACATATCGAGTGCAGGGCTTTGATATTAAAGGATGGGACTATTCATGCAATTCCAGAAATCGAAGGCCGTGTCGTTGACTGTGAACTCTCTCATGAAGCTGCCGTCGGAAAAATTGCACGCGATGAGATAGAATACCTGATGGCAAGGGGCCTCTCTGAGGACGAGGCGACTGCAACCATCATCCGGGGTTTCCTTGATGTCCGGATTAGTGGTCTCCCGGAAAGCCTCCAGCGTCAGATCGATGCCGCGATCGATGCGGCTGAGAAGGGGTTTTAGCAATGAGCGACCCGTTTGAACACCGGCGCAGGGCAATGGTCAATGATCAGATCCGAAAGCGCGGGATCCAGGATGAACGGGTTCTCAATGCAGTGGAGGCGGTGAAACGACATCTCTTTGTCCCTGCCGGCATGGAGCAGGATGCATACCTGGACCGCCCTCTTCCAATCGGCCATGGCCAGACGATTTCCCAGCCCTATATCGTCGCACGGATGACGGAACTGCTTTGCCTCAAACCAACCGATTCTGTTCTCGAGATTGGTGGCGGCAGCGGGTACCAGGCGGCTTTACTTGCAAAAATTGCAGGATCGGTCATCTCGATCGAGCGCATTGGTGAGGTGGCCCGGGGTGCAGAGGAGAACCTGAGGAGAGCAGGGGTTGCGGGTGTCCGAATCATTGTCCGGGATGGAACACTGGGTTTTCCGGAAGAAGCCCCCTATGATGCCATTCTTATAACAGCCGCGACACCGGAAGTCCCTCCTCCCCTCCTCTCCCAGCTTGCAGAAGGGGGGAGACTTGTCGCACCGGTCGGCGATGCTGATATCCAGCACCTGGTCCGGATTACGCGGCATGGTGAGGAGTATGCAACCGAATCATTTGAACCTGTTCGGTTCGTTTTGCTCATTGGACAGTATGGATGGGAGGGTCGATGATGTTCTATGATATAACCAGAGAACTCTCAACAGGTACTTATGTATATTCCGGGGATCCTTCGGTTCATCTTTCCATGTCAGAATCTAATACTATCAGGGTTTCTGAGATCAGAATGGGAAGCCACTCGGGAACACATATCGATGCACCGATTCATTACATTCCGGGAGGTGCTTCTATCGATGAGATTCCGCTTGATGCCTGTATTGGCACCTGTCTCCTCCGGAGTATATCACCTGGCCCGGTTCAACCTGATATCTCAGGAGATCTCCCCTCGGGGATACAGCGACTCTTCATTTCTTCGGGTTGGCAGGCATCCTGTCCGGAAGAATACGGGTATCTGACAGAAAACGATGCCCGCACGCTTATAGAGCGTGGTGTTGTGGCGGTAGGTACCGATGCACCATCGATCGAGGCACATGATGGGGATGGCTCTGTTCACCGGATCCTTCTTTCAGCCGGGGTTGTGATTATTGAACTCCTCTCGCTTTCGGATGTTCCGGATGGGACCTATATGGTGATCGCATTGCCCCTGAAACTGAAAGGGCTTGATGGGTCCCCGGCACGGGTGGTACTCTATGATCTGGAGTGTGGTCTTGTATGACAATCATTCACAGAGCAGTAAAAAAACTTCAGGAAGATCTTGAAGGGAGTGGATGTGATGACGGCATCGTCTCTCTCAGGGTCAATACCGATGTTCCAATCTGCCAGTATCCCAGGGGTGTCTGTCTTGAGGCTGTGTATGGTGGAAGAACAGCGGAAATGGTTACCGAGACCCCATTTGAGGGGAAGACAAAGGTATCTTTTCTCTACGATGCGCCTCTTAAAAAACAGAAAACAAGAGTGGCTGCTGCAGCGATCCTCAATGTATTGACCGGCTTTGCCTGTATATCGCGAAAACTGCAAGCATGCCCTCCATCAAGCCACCAGGAGTGCCGGGAGATGCTTGCCAGGATGTATGAGGCAGGTTCGATCTATCCGGTGGGAAATCCAAAGAACATTAGAGATCTCTTCTCCGGCAGGATTGCCCGGACAGCTGGTGATGCGGATATTATTGTCATCGCTGGAGATAGTCTTGTATCTGATGAAGGAATAGCAATACAGGAAGAATATATTGACACAATAGAGATTGTGTATCTTGGCCCATCAACTGCTGGTGTTGCTTCGCTCCTCGGTCTCAAGCACTGGTGCCCGTTTGGCAGATGAATAAGAATAATATCGTACCGGTCACATCTTTTGTATGCTCTTTGGTTCTTCCGGCATCAGGATGCAGTATGACCGCAACCTCCTTGATCTCTCCCTGAAGGTAGGATCAACAATTGGTGCGGGTATTCGAAAGGTTGTTGTGGGGAGTGACACCCGGCTAACCCGATATATTCTTACTGAATCACTCACTGCCGCTCTCCTCTCGTCTGGAACAGATGTTGTATCAGGTGGGATTGCACCTACACCATCGGTTGCATATGCTGCACGAATTGCAGATGCCGGTATCATGGTGACAGCTTCGCACAATCCGGAGGAATATAACGGGTTGAAGGTCTTTAACCCTGATGGGTCGTCCTTTTCTCATGTTCAGCAGCAGAACATTGAAGAGAGCATAGAACACCAGGCATGGAAAGGATGGGATGCTGTTGGAAACCGGACGACAGCGGATTTCGTATCCCTTCACCGTGATGCAATCCTCTCTTCGGTTTCGCTGCCCGAGGACATGACGGTTGTTCTGGATTGCGGCGGGGGTGCCGGATCTGTCATGACTCCCGGGCTTCTTGCAGAGGCGGGTGTTGCTGTTGTCCACCTCAACTGTGACACAACACCTGTCTTTCCCCGACCATCTGAGCCGCTCTTTGAGAATCTCTCCTATATCCCATCTATTATGAAACGTTCGAAAGCTTCCTGCGGTATTGCTCATGATGGTGATGCCGACCGCTGTGTAGCGTTTGATAACAGAGGGCGTTTCATAGCAGGTGAACACCTCCTGATGCTCTTTGCCAGGTACCTTGATCTGAAAGAGGTGGTGACGACTGTGGATGCATCGATGTCGATCGAAGAGGTTGCAACCGTCCGCCGCACTCCGGTCGGAGATACCTATGTGTCAGAGGCGCTTCTCTCATGGGGGGGCCTTGGGGGTGAACCGTCAGGGAGCTGGATCTTCCCCTGGATCTCCTTCTGCCCGGATGGAATCTATGCGGCTGCCCTCTTCTGCGAAATTTCGAAAGAATGGGATGTTGCGTATGAGATTGATCAGATGCCCACGTACCCTATCCTCAGATCATCAATTCCAACTCCTAATGGCGATGCCGCGCTCCGGTTACTTGGTGCGGATGTCCCAACCGATGGTCTCAGGGTTGAAAAGGAAAATGGCTGGTATTTGATACGTGCAAGCGGCACAGAACCAAAAGTACGGATTACCGCTGAAGGGATCACAAAAAATGTGGCGGCAGCTCTCCTTGCTGAAGGAGAGGTTCGATTACAAAAAGCAATCAGGGAGGTTTCCTGATGTCACTTCCTTCAGAATGCGTCCTTCTTGCGGCAGGAGAGGGAAAAAGGATGCGTCCGCTGACAGCGAACCGCCCAAAGGTGATGATCCCGATTGCAAACCGTCCGATGCTTGAACATCTCATCACCGCAGCCGTCCAGGCTGGTATCAGGTGCTTTGTCATTGTTGTTGGGTATGAAGAACAGGCAATCAGGGAATATTTCGGTGATGGCAGCTGGTTTGGTATCGAGATAGAGTATGTTGTCCAGCGGCGGCAGCTTGGGACTGCTGATGCGCTCAGGTCTGCAGAAGGGCTTGTATCAGGGAATTTCCTGATGATGAACGGGGATATGATCCTTGGAACTGAAGATATCAGGTCGCTCTGTAACATGGCCGTTCCTGCACTTGGCGTTTCGGAGACTGAGCATCCGGAGGACTATGGTGTTGTTATCCTCGAAGGTGACCGGGTCACGCGTCTTGAAGAGAAATCAAAATCACCATTGGGGAGATTGATCAATGCCGGTGCATATCTCTTCTCCCAGGATATCTTCGATAGAATCAAAAAGATCGGCCTCTCTGGAAGAGGTGAGTATGAATTAACGGATGCACTCTTTCAGTATATTGATGAAGGCGTGCTCTCTGCCACATCGTTTCAATCCTGGATGGATGTTGGGTACCCCTGGGATATCCTTGCTGTACATGAAACGCTCCTCACTGAACTGCAGGCAGAAAATCTCGGGACGGTCGAAGAAGGGGTTGTTCTTAAAGGTCCGGTTTGCATTCAGGAAGGAACCACGATCCGGTGTGGAAGCTCTATCGAAGGCCCCTGCATCATCGGCAGAGACTGCATCATTGGTCCTCATGCATATATCAGGCCGAAGACGGTGATAGGTGATTTCTGTCATATCGGCCATGCGGTTGAAATAAAAAATTCTGTTATCTTCCCTGGAAGCAAGATTCCCCATTTCAACTATATCGGCGATAGTGTAATTGGATCTGGATGCAACTTCGGTGCAGGCACAAAAATTGCAAATCTCCGGCATGACTACGGGATTGTATCTGTGGGGGGAAAGATGACTGGAAGAAAGAAGTTCGGCGCAGTTGTCGGTGACGATGTATTGTTTGGTATAAATTGTTCTGTGAATACGGGCACTCTTATCGGGTCCGGCTGCCGAATCGTACCTCATTCCTTTGTGGATGGCGTCTATGGCGACAAATCGATCATTTCGAGGTGAATAGATGCAGGCAGTTATTCTGGCAGGCGGGGAAGGCTGGCGGCTCCGTCCATTGACCAAAAACCGCCCCAAGGCGCTGATACCGGTTGGCAACCGCCCCCTGATAGATTATTGTATCGATGCTCTCCTTGAATCAGGAATACGAGATATTATCGTTGTTGTTGGATACCGGAGAGAACAGGTGATCCGTCATCTCAATGCTCTGGATCACGAAGTCCGGGTTGTCGTGCAGGAGCGCCAGCTGGGATCTGCCCATGCACTTGCATGTGCAGCACCTCATATCCATGATTCGACCCTTGTACTTTCGGGTGATAACTACATTGATTCTTCCTCTATTGAGAAGATGGGATCTGCAGGAAATGCCATCATGGTCACCAGCTCATTCTCTCCTGCTCACTATGGAGTCGTAACAGTCAAGAATGGATGCGTCACCGATTTTGTAGAGAAACCTGACGAAAAGGGTCCCTCTCTTGTGAACAGCGGTCTCTATCTCTTCACTCCCGGGGTGATCAGGTCAATACAAGAACGGGAACTCTCTGATCTTATCATCCGTTTGTTATCAGATGGCGTTTGTATAAAGGCGGTTGTGGGAGGTGATTGGAACGATGCGATTCATCCCTGGGATCTCCTTACGCAGAACCGCTATCTTCTCGCAACAAATGAGTCCAGGAAAAATGGGGTGATCAGCCACCGCGCAACGATCACCGGGAGGGTTTCCATTGGGGCACGAAGCAGTATTGGCCCCGGGTGTTGTATCACCGGCCCGGTCCGAATTGGGGATGATACAACTATCGCACCAAATACGGTCATCGGACCGGACGTAAGCATTGGAGATCGCGTTGATATTGAGCCCTTTTCTCTTGTTTCAAATGCTATAGTAATGGATGATGTCCGGATCGGTTCTCATTCGCGGATTGCAGATTCAGTCATTGGGGATGGATGTTACATTGCAGACCACCTCTCTACGATTACCACTGAAGCCCTCATCCCTCTTGGTGACACTGTTGCACAGATGCTCCATCGTGGCACTTTCGGTGCCATCCTTGGTGAATGGGTGGTTATTGAACCATCTGTGGTTCTGAAGGGATGCATCCTGGGCAATAATGTTATGGTTCATGCAGGCAGGCGGCTTGAGGGAGTGATTCCTGATGGCTCGCGGGTGGTTTGAATGTGCGGGATTGTCGGTTATATCGGTAACCGGCGTGCCGCGCAGATTATCATCCTGGGATTGAAACGGCTTGAGTACCGGGGGTACGACTCGTTTGGTGTAGCCACCTTAAACGGCGGCATCTCTCTTTCAAAGAAGAGTGGAAGAATCTCTGATACAGATTCTGGTATTGCGGGCCTGCCGGGGAGTATCGGGATTGGTCATACCCGCTGGGCAACACATGGCGTTCCAAATGATCAGAATGCCCACCCCCATATTGACTGTACCGGACGAATCGCTGTTGTGCATAATGGTATTATTGATAATTATGCTGAGCTGAAGCAGGATCTCATTGCACGAGGTCATGTTTTTTCTTCCGATACTGATACCGAGGTGATTGCACATCTTGTGGAGGAGTGCTACAGTGGTGATATCCGCTCTGCTGTGGCAGAGATCCTCCCGATCATTGAAGGTTCATATGCAATTCTGGTGATTGCAGAGGGGGATGACCGTATCATCGCTGCCAGAATGTCCAGCCCTCTTGTGATCGGAGTTGGTGATCGGGAATTTTTCTGTGCATCTGATGTCACACCTCTCATCGAGCACACCAGACGTGTGATCTATATCGAAGATGGTGATTGTGTCGAACTGAGTAAGGATTCCTTTCAGGTAACACACCATGGCTTCCCGGTGGAGCGGGCGATTGAGTACGTTGACTGGGACGTCCAGGAAGCCCGGAAAGGTGGCTTTCCCCATTATATGCTAAAGGAGATCTTTGAGCAGCCGCAGGTCTTCTATAACACGCTCCAGGCTGTCATTGAAGCATCTGGCTCTCTGGGTGTGCTCTCGAAAAGAACAATGATGATCTCAATTGTTGCCTGTGGATCCTCGTTTCATGCAGGCCTTCTCTATAAGTATATCATTGAAACATACTGCAATATCCCTGTCCGGGTGGAGCTGGGATCTGAATTCAAATATTATACACCCCCGCTCACCGATCCGGTTATCGGACTCACCCAGTCTGGCGAGACTGCCGATACCCTTGCGGCACTGAAGATGGCAAAGGCGTGCGGGTGCCCGACGCTCGCGATCACCAATGTGGTTGGTTCGTCCGTTTCAAGGATTGCGGATGCGACGATCTATACACGGGCAGGGCCGGAGATGAGTGTAGCGGCGACAAAATCGTTTATGGCACAGGTGGCTGCCGGCTTGCAGATCGCAGCTTTTCTCTCAGATCCATCACTTGAAAAGGAGTTTGAGCGGGCAAACGTCCTGATGGAGGAGGCACTTATGGTTCCGGTTGAAGAAGCCGTTGCTCTCTGCACTGGTGCACAATCGGTCTTCTTCATCGGCCGCGGTTTCTATTTCCCGGTGGCGCTCGAAGGGGCGCTGAAAATGAAGGAGGTCTCGTATATTCATGCAGAGGGATATGCGGCAGGGGAGTTGAAGCATGGTCCCTTTGCCCTTCTTTCACCAAAAACCCCTGTTGTAGTGATTGCAATGCCAGGCTGGACGTATCCGGTGATGATCTCAAATATCAAAGAGATAAAAACACGGGGAGCACCGGTGATCGGGATCGGATCGACCGGCGACCAGGAACTCCCGGAACTTGTGGATATTTTTCTGCCGCTTCCGGCATCACATGACTTAATAGGTATTGCAACGGTATCTGTCCTCCTCCAGCGGCTTGCATATATGACTGCTGATGCGCTTCGATGCGATATCGACAAACCACGAAACCTGGCAAAGAGTGTGACCGTTGAGTGAGCTGTTGGGTTTGATGCTCCACCATCAATTGATTCTCCACTGGTCAATTGCGCCTGAACTATTATTCTGATGATAGCTATTTATTGTGATGAGATGTGTATAGTATCCAGAGTCTGATAGAATTGAACATTTCAATGTCACTCCACCAGCTCCATCCCGTCGCTGGTCTCGCCACGGTTTACGGCTGGAATTCCTGTGGCTTTCGATTCAGAGAGACATTCTCTGCAGATTGTGTATCAGGTAAGAATATGTGGTGTCCATTTCAAAAAATCTGGCAGGATCAATATGATGATGCTATATAGGTTTCAGTGATGTGTCATGACTGAAAAGATCATGAACATAAAAAATTTCCTGTTCAGAGTGCGAACCAGTATATTACACTATTGAAGCAGTATGACAAAAACTTCAGCAGTTGCAGGGGAGATATTCTTCCGTCATCATCTTGACAATCATCCCGAATCTGCGGTTCGCCTGGAGACGATATGTGCGGGGATTCCCCCGGGTGTTCAGATCCATCCCCCGGTCATAGCTGAAGAAGCAGATATCGTGCGTGTGCATACTCCGGCCCATGTCAGAATGATTCGTCAGTTCTCTGCATTTGGAGGAGTCAGGTTTATCGATCCCGATACGTATGTTACGTCCCATTCATTTGAGGTGGCATCATATGCTGTAGGCTCTGCGATTATTGCCGCTGAGCGCGCATTGGATGGTGAGCGGTCATTTGCTCTTGTACGTCCACCTGGTCACCATGCAGAACCTGACCGCGCGATGGGATTCTGCCTCTTTAACAGCGCGGCAATTGCTGCAGCCTCTCTCCTTTCCCAATGTGAGAGGGTTGCCGTTTTAGACTGGGATGTTCATCATGGCAACGGGACACAGAAGGCGTTCTATACAAGTGATCGTGTCCTTGTCATGTCAATACACCAGAGCAATAGTTTTCCAAGGACCGGGTGGATTGACGAGATCGGATCGGGTGCAGGAAAAGGTTATAACCTGAATGCCCCGATTCTCCCGGGGTGTACGATAGATGACTTTCTTTATATAGTTAAAGAAGTCTTTATCCCGGCCATACTCAGATTTAAACCTGGTGCTCTCATTATCTCTGCCGGGGTGGATGCACTTGATGATGATCCGCTTGCAGGGATGCGCCTTGTACCCCGGGACTATGGAGAGCTGACCTGTTCTATCACCGAAGGACTGGATGTTCCGATCGCGCTTGTGCTTGAAGGTGGCTATGGCCCCTCAGTAAAAGACTCCCTTCTTGCCACGTTCTCAGCTTTGAAGGGGAATTGTGACGGGGGATATCATGCAGGAGAGCCGCATCCAAGCACTTTACGAATAGCAGAACTCCTGCAAAAGGTGCTAAGATAGTACGTTAAAACGATATAATTATTAATATATATTTTATGGATTACCTTTATCCTCTCTGCCGTCCAGATTCCTGTGTATGACAGCAGATATCATGCCCGGACAGGCGGTGCGGTATGGCAGGACCGGAACCGTCGGTACTGTGACCAGAATCGAGGAGATCGGCGGTGTCACTTACGGGTGCATTGACACAACCGATCTTTTATATCGAATCGATCTGCTCACACCAATCACAAGTCTGAAAGAGAATAAACCAAAGAAAGTTGAGAAGGACGTACGTCAGGAGATCACTGAGGAGCGTATCAGGGAGATGCTTGCCGCTGAGAGTGCCCGTCTCTGTGATGATAATGTTGAATGTGGGGGGTAACCCTCACCTTTTTACCGGAATCGTTGTTAATTTAACGGATTCGACCCCTTTTTGTGACATCAGTGTTTCGGCTATGGCCTTGATCTCACTTCCATCTCCCCTGACCAATATTACTTCGAGGCAAAGATCATGGGTCACATGTGAATGAAGAGATGCCTGAATGAGGGACATGTGATCGTGCTGGATCTCAGTGAGTGTCTGGATAAGTCCCCGTTGTTCATGATCGTAGACCATTGTGATGACACCCTGCCGCTCACCCTTCACATCGCTCATCCACTGGTAATAGGTAATGTAGCTTCGTATCGCATCCCTGATCCCTTCTGACCGCGATGAATAACCACGCATGTTAATAATATCATCGAACTTGTCGAGCAGGTTCTTTGGAAGGGATATTCCAATTCGAGATAATTCAGAGTCTCCGGTCATATACGTTCCTACTGTATCTACTTCGCACTATGATATTACTATTTCGGAATAATGCTCCCTTAATTGACATACTCTATATGAGATAGAGGAAGTAGAAGTCGGAATGATACAGGATCATGGGTTGTTGGGATCCGATCATCTCCTTTTTGATATCCTGAGATATTATCTATGAGAAGAACGATTATATAGGCTATGGAGGTTTGAGTTTCTTTGCATGATCCTACAATACCAAGTGTCAATATAGGCGTCGTCGGCCATGTCGACCATGGAAAGACGACGCTCGTCTCCGGGGTCACCGGCACATGGACGGATCGTCATAGTGAAGAATTGAAGAGGGGAATATCAATCCGCCTTGGCTATGCCGATGCAACACTGTACCGGTGCGAGTCATGTACCGGAACAGATGCATACTCGTCCAGTGCAACATGTTCGAAATGTGGTGGAAAAGCCGAGGCAATCCGTTCTGTATCATTTGTGGATGCACCCGGTCACGAGACGCTTATGGCAACGATGCTTTCAGGCTCTGCAATTATGGATGGAGCGATGCTCGTGATTGCAGCAAATGAACCATGTCCGCAACCCCAGACAAAAGAGCATCTTATGGCGCTGGAATTGACTGGTATTTCCAGAATCGTTATTGTCCAGAACAAGATCGATGTCGTGACCCAGCAGACAGCGCTTGAGAATTACAAACAGATAAAAAAATTCATCAAGGGGACTGTAGCCGAAGATGCGCCTATTATCCCTGTATCTGCTCAGAAGGGCATTAATTTCTCATCCCTCCTTGCAGCACTTGATGAAACGATCCCTGAGAGTGAACGGGATCCCGATGTCCCCCCGGTCCTTTTGATCGCGCGATCTTTTGATATTAACAAGCCAGGTGCAGGATGGCGGGATATCCGTGGCGGGGTCATTGGAGGTTCGCTTATCAGGGGAATGCTTCGTGAAGGTGACGAGATAGAGATCCGCCCTGGCCGACAGCAGGTCATTGAGAATAAAACAAGATGGGAGCCTATCAGAACGAAAATTACATCGATGCATATGGGTGCAAAGAAGATCACTATGGCTACCCCGGGCGGATTAACAGGAATCGGTACAAAACTCGATCCTGCGATTACAAAGAGTGATACACTGGTCGGGCAGGTGGCAGGACATCCGGATAAGCTTCCACCTGCCTGGGATAAACTAAAATGCAACGTCACATTGATGGAGCGGGTCGTTGGTGCATCATCTGAGCAGTTGATAGAGCCATTGAAGCATAAGGAACCCCTCATGCTCTCTGTTGGAACGGCAGTGACGGTAGGTGTAATCACCGGGACAAAAAAGAATAGTGTCGATGTTGTTCTCAAACGCCCTGTATGTGCTGAGGTGGGGTCCCGTATCGCGATCTCAAGGCAGGTGGGTGGACGATGGCGATTGATCGGGATGGGGGTTCTGACAGAATAGTCGTCCTCCTCGATACCAATGCGCTCCTGATACCTTCCCGGTCAGGTGTTGATATCTTCACCGGTCTGCAGGAGATCCTGGGAACGTTTGATCTGGTTGTACCGGCAGAGGTGGTGAATGAATTGCAGGCGCTTGCACAGGGGCGTGGAAAATCTTCAGTAGCAGCTCGGTTTGCCCTGAACCTTGTGAAGCGATGCAGGATTCTTCCTCCGGCAGATATATCGGCATCCGTTGATCAGATCGTTGTACACCATGCAGAAGATCTCTCTGCTCTGGTCATGACAAATGACAGGAGATTAAAGGCAGTCCTTCTGGAGAAAGGTTTGTCGGTAATAGTATTAAGAAACGAGAAACGATTGGAACTAGTCAGAAAGTAGGTGTCAAATGTATTATAAACTAAAATTGGCCGATAAGGTTCGGGTCCCTGCCAACCGCCTGGGTGAAGATCTCCGGGTCGTTCTCCTTGATGTTCTTCAGGAGCAACTCGAAGGAAGCATCGATAAAGAGATTGGCATCTTCATTGTCGTCACGGCTATCGACAGGATTGGCGAAGGAGAAATAATCCCGGGAGACGGAGCAGTCTATTATGACGTTACGTTCGAGGCTCTTGCGCTCCGTCTTGCCCTTCAGGAGATCGTCGAAGGTCTGGTCGTTGAAACGACAGGATTTGGAGCTTTTATAAGTCTTGGCCCAATTGATGCGATGCTGCATGTGAGCCAGATCTCAGATGATTACATTAATCATGATGAGAAGAACTCACGCCTGATCTGTCAACAGTCCAATCGGACAATTGGCGTTGGAGATATTGTCAGGGCACGAATTGTTTCCCTTTCTTTAAACGAGCGGGAGCCTCGTGAAAGCAAGATCGGCCTGACGATGCGGCAGGCAGGCCTTGGAACAGCACAGTGGCTGGATGAAGAGCATCATAAGGAGTTCTCCGAGAGTGGTGATCGTGCCCGTACGTAAGAAACAGGATAAGGTCTGCAGACAGTGCCACAGGGTACTTGAAGCAGAGAAAGAGGCATGCATCACCTGTGGTAACACCAATCTTTCGACAGATTGGCAGGGGTATCTGGTCATCATCGATCCGAACCGCTCTCAGATCGCAAAAAAGATGAATATCGACCTTCCCGGAAGGTATGCCCTGAAGGTTCGCTGATGCTTCGGCTCCAGGAGGAATTCCGCGACATCTTCAAGAAGCCTTTTGGAACCCTCTATCCCGATATTGACGAGATCATTGCGGAATTATCCGGAAGAGCCGTGTATACAGTTGGGGATGTCGTTACTGATTCGCTTCTCTCGCGCGGGATATACCCTGATATTGCTGTCATTGACGGCTATACTATGCGCTCACCTTTTCTAAAGACACCTCTCTATGCAGGTGCGCGGTATATCAGGGTGAAAAATCCTGCAGGTATGATAACTTCAGATCTCATTGCCGGACTTGATGAAGCGGTATCTGATCCTCCGGCACTGGTCTTTGTCGATGGTGAGGAAGATCTGGCAGTAATACCGCTTGTTCTCGCATCTCCAGATGGATCTATTATACTGTATGGTCAGCCAGGAGAAGGGGTTGTTCTCAGGGAGGTTGATGAGTCTGCCCGAAGAGAGGCGAGAGTTCTTCTCACGTATTTTGAGAAGGTAAACACCAGTATTAAATAATTACCATGATAATAATTCTGGGATACTGATGGAGATTCACATCACAGCCAATACCAGAAATGAACTCTTGCAGAGAAATGAGGTAGAGTTCACCCTTATGTTTGAGGGTGCGACGCCATCGAGAAAAGAGATAATCGGAAAACTTGGTGCTCTCTTAAATACAAAAGAAGAGATGATGGCTCTTGATTCGATTGAGACGCAATATGGTTCGCGTGTCGGCAGATGCTTTGCGAGAATATATGATTCAACAGAAGCACGGGCACGGACAGAGAGAGCGTTTCTTCTATCCCGCGGACAACCCAAGGCAGAAGCAGAGGAGTAAAGATGGCAGGCAGACGCTATACACACTATTCGATTCAGGGTGATAAGGCTGTTGTACAGAAGCGCCACTGTCCACGATGCGGTCCAGGCGTCTTCCTTGCCGCCCACGCAGATCGTGTTTCCTGTGGAAAGTGCGGCTTTACTGAATTTAAAAAATAATTGATACATGCCTCGTATCGGGCAGGTGCTGGGCATTGAGGGGACTGCATGGAACCTCAGTGCCGCTGTTTTTGATGAAGACCTGGTAACACTTACCCAATCTGCGTACTCACCGCCCCATGGAGGCATCCATCCGCGCGAGGCGGCCCAGCACCATGCTGCTGTGATGAAGGAAGTGATCGGATCTGCGCTTACAGGTGCAGACGAGATTGCCGCGGTTGCCTTCTCACAGGGCCCGGGTCTTGGCCCCTGCCTGAGGACGGTTGCGACTGCTGCCCGATCTCTTGCCATCGGCCTTGGAGTTCCCCTGATTGGGGTCAATCATTGTGTTGCGCATATCGAGATTGGTCGATTTGCAACCGGTTCTATGGATCCGATCGTTCTGTATGCAAGTGGTGCCAACACACAGGTGCTTGGATATCTCAATGGACGATATCGGATCTTCGGCGAGACCCTGGATATCGGGATAGGAAATGCACTTGATAAGTTTGCCAGGTACCATAACCTCCCTCATCCCGGCGGGCCTATGGTCGAGGAGCTGGCACGCGACGGTTCCTACGTCCCTCTTCCCTATACGGTCAAAGGAATGGATCTAGCCTTTTCCGGACTTGTTTCTGCTGCAAAGGATTCATCTGCTCCACTTCCGGATGTCTGCTTCAGCCTGCAGGAGACTGCGTTTGGGATGTGTGTCGAGGTGACGGAGCGTGCTCTTGCTCATACCGGAAAGGATGAGGTAATCCTGGTTGGTGGTGTCGGGGTGAATGCCCGGATGCAGGAGATGCTTGCGGTAATGTGTGAAGAGCGGGGGGCTTCTTTTGCTGTTCCTGAACGCAAATATATGGGAGATAATGGTGCCATGATTGCCTACACCGGCAGAATAATGCTTGAAAGCGGGCAGATTGTTTCGGTTTCACAGTCACAGGTGAATCCTGTGTACCGGTCTGATCAGGTGGAGGTGACCTGGAGAAGAGATTCGGGATCGGTATTTGAGCGAAAAGGTCCCGATCTGGTGCTTAATGGAGCTGAAGCAAGAGTCAATCTCATCGGAATCAATGTGGAGAAATGCCGGTTGAAGAAGGGATACCGTCACCCGGTGCTTGATGCGGACCTGATCAGGGAGCGTACCCGTGCTGAAGCGCGAATCATTGCCTCAGCACGTCGGGTGGGCGTGGCAACACCGGTGATCAGGGATGTTACAGGTGATACCATCGTTATGGAAAAGATCGATGGTGATATTCTCAAACATGCTCTTGATACAATCTCTGCTGAAGAGGCGGGCGTGGTGGTCGGACGACTTCATACAGGAGGAATCGTGCATGGGGATCTCACCACGAGCAATATGATTATTCGAGATGGCACGATCGTTCTGATCGATTTTGGTCTGGCCCAGATTACGCAGGAGATTGAGGCCAGGGGGGTGGATATTCATGTCTTCTTCCAGACACTCGAGAGTACAAGAGAGGATGCTGAGGAGTTGAAGGAAGCGTTCATGCGGGGATATAGAAGATCATTTGATGGAGCTGATGACGTTCTTGAACGGGAGCATGAGATTGAACTCCGGGGGCGGTATCTCTGATCATCACTATTGTGACCGGGAATCCACATAAGGTAAAAGAAGTGTCGTCTTTCTTTTCAGGTATTGCTGAAATTGAGCATGTGAATCTTGATATTCCCGAGATCAGGCATGATGATGTCGGCGCTGTTGCCTATGAGAAAGCACAGGCCGCATGGGAGCATCTTCAACGCCCTCTCATCGTCGATGATACCGGTTTTTTCATATATGCGCTGGGTGGTTTTCCAGGAACATGTGCTGCGTATTGCATGAAGACAATTGGAAATGACGGTATACTCCGGTTGATGAAAGGAGTTAGAGATCGATCGGCTTATTTTGAAACCGTGATCGCCTATGCATCAGAAAAGGGCATCGAACTCTTTTCAGGGAGGATAGATGGCGACGTCCTGGAGGAGGCCCGCGGCTTAGGGGGTTTTGGATATGATCCGATCTTTTCTTCCGGTGAAAAATCACTTGCAGAAATGACTCTTTCTGAAAAAAGCACCTCTTCACACAGGGGCAGGGCACTTGCTGCGTTTCGTGACTGGTTCGTCTCTCATCACCCGGACTATAACAATCGTTAAGATGTCCTGGCGTCCACTTATAAGAACGCATATCTCGTGGTGTATATTATGGCCCGTTTTCCAGAAGCTGAAGCACGACTACTCAATGTAAAAATCTGCATGAAATGCAATGCAAGAAATGCTATCCGGGCGAAAATGTGCCGGAAATGTGGCTCTAACCAGCTCAGAACGAAGAATAAGGAACGGAAAGCATAACCTACCGTTCATTCATTTTCAGGCATTATAGTATGTGACCCTCTTCCCGGCAGAACTGTATTCTCCGGCAAAGGTCTCGATATTGCGTTTATAACCGATTCGATCGGTGATCCCGAAATCCCTGAGCCTCTCACGAACCCGCATCACTTCATCTGTATCTCTCCAGTCAGCGGTGTAGACATAGATAACCAGTCGATCATCTCGGGATTGTGGATTCTCTTTCACTGTGCTGACTTTTGCCGAGATTCCCAGGGTACCTGCCCAGGTCTCTTCCCGGATCAACTCCCATATTGTATCTGCCGAATCTTTGTGCAGGAAGATAAGCCATTTCCCTGCGTCTTCTGCATTAACCTCTTCCGGGTCGACGCCCGGAGCATCCTGAATGATCCAGTGCATTCGGTGTGTTTCTGAGGGAAGGATTCCCTCTCCTTCACGGTAGAGGAAGTAGATCTCCTCGCATCCTCCTATCTGGTTATGGAGTGCATGAGCGAGCGCGGGATAATCAATTGTAAACTGTGAGAAGGTCTCCTGGCAGGCTGCCAGAAGATCGGTTTCACGGGAGAGGAGTTGGAAAATGGGGGTGTTGGCTTCTTCCATTGCTTTTCCAAAATATATCGTGAAGATGCCAAAGGCAATATCGGCAAGTGCAAGAGCATCATTTTGGTCCTCAAATTCCATTGTTCCATTCCTCCCTCACATCCGCTGAATTCTCTCTCGGGCAAGCATTGCAGCCCGCTCTCCTGAGAGGAGCATCCCTCCAAAGATCGGCCCCATCCGCGCTTCGCCGGCAACAGCGTTTGCCGCCATTCCACAGGCGATCAATCCAGGAAATATCTCGCGGGTATGATTGATGATATGTGCTTCTGCACGCTCGGCCCACATGAAACCTTCTCCCCGAACCTGCAGATCGCCGCCTTTTTTCCTGACACAATGGGCAACAACGGCATCATGGCCGGTTGCGTCAACAGTAATTTTTGCAGATAGTGTCAGCGGGTCGACATGTAGTCCTGTCATCTCCACCGGAGTTGCGGAAATCACAAGACCGCTCACTCTGCCGTCGCCTTTGATGACGACATCTTCAACTGAGGTCAGGTTGAAGAATTCGGCACCTGCGTCACATGCAGCGGCTGTCATTTTGGCTACAGATTCGATTGAACTTGCAACATAGTAACCGGATTGGTATTCTTCATAGAGAATTGCAAACCTGTCGAGGAGCCAACGGGCCTCTTCCTGCACCACGATCCTCGGGAAGGTCATGCCACCTCCCCACATGCCGCCGCCGACTGAGAGTTTCTTTTCAAGAATCCCGACCCGGAGCCCCTCTTCTGCGGCGAAGGCTGCGCATGTAAGCCCTGATGGACCCCCGCCGACGATAGCGATATCGAGATCGAGGTATTCTGAGAAGATCCGCGCATGGGTCTTTAGGATTGCCCTGCTGATTGTCACTTCATCGAGCTGCATTGTATTCCTCACCGGTTATTGGTGTGCTGATCTTACTAATGTTCTCTCGAGTTTGATCTGTTCGCAGGTATTATCTGGACGAAGAAGAGATATATATGGTATGAAATGGAAGCGCGACTATGGCCTCACAGCGAGGATAATGATCACGTGGGTATTGCTCCTCCTCGTGTACCTCGTCTTCCTCACAGTACTGGGTGCGGTTCTGGGGTTGTCACTTCAGCTTCTTATCGGTATCGCGTTCATCATGGCCTTCAGTCAGTATTACTTCTCAGATAAACTGGTGCTGATGAGTACCGGCGCCCGAGTGGTCGAGGAAGATGAGTATCCTGAACTCCACAGGATGGTTGAACGGCTCTGTGCCACAGCAGATATTCCAAAACCCCGTGTTGCGATCATGCAGTCTCCAGTCCCAAATGCGTTTGCAACCGGCAGGAGTCCGCGAAAAGGTGTTGTAGCGGTAACTGATTCGATTATGCGGATCCTCTCAAAAGATGAGCTTGAAGCAGTCATTGCACACGAACTCTCGCATATCAAGAACCGTGATGTGATGACGCTGACGATCGCCAGTTTCCTTGCAATGGTCGCTGCCCTGATTGTCCAGAATGCTCTCTTTGCCTCACTCTTTGACAGAAGGGAGGGTAGTCCATGGATCATCGCCTGGATTGTTGCTATCCTTGTGTATGTGGTGGCAACGCTTCTGATCAGAACCCTGTCCCGGTACCGTGAGTTTTCTGCTGACCGGGGCTCGTCATATATTACGAATAATCCACGGGCACTTCAGAGTGCACTGATGAAGATCAGCAACCGGATGGATCAGGTTCCTGCTCAAAAGAAGCAGGAAGTGGAGGGTGCAAATGCGTTCTTCATTATTCCGGCGCTGACCGGCAGATCACTGATGGAGCTCTTCTCAACCCACCCGCCACTTGAGAAGAGGATTCAGGCACTTGAGAAGGTACAGGAAGAGATCAGGGGATATTGAAAAGATTTGACGTGATTGAGGGGATTTGAAGATATTGGGACGATTGGGATACTGAGGGGATCCAGGATGCTCCAGATGGTACGGGGCTATCTTCTCCTCACGGTCCTCTTACTTCGCAATCATTAAATCTCTTCAGGGAAAATATTGTAGACGCATTGCATCGATGGTCTAGTGGTATGACTTTGGCCTTCCAAGCCAATAGCCCGGGTTCAATTCCCGGTCGATGCATCTGTTTTCCTCTCTTCAATTTCTTCGCAACACAATTATATGTCCTGATTGAATGGTGTATTCGCCAGTAGCCGGGTATATTCCTGGGTTCTCGCGATCCTATCTATATGACTTGTTTGCTGTTTGGAGCTCTTCTCTGTCTGGTTGTGTTTCTCGCTCTTTCAGGGTGTGTTGAAGAGACAGAGGTTACTGAGCACGTATCGTTCCATGAAGAGCTTCGATTGTATGTTCTCGATGCTGGTGCTTTTGCAGATGCTGCCGGCAAGGAAGCAGCCATTTGGGTGTTTGGATCCCTTGACGGGGCTTATATGAAAGATGAATGGTATATGTATGCCTATGACTATGACTGTATTCTCCTTGCCCACCCATACCAGCCTGAGATGGTTGGAACGGATCGCTTCCAGTGGACCGACAATCGCGGTCTGCCGGTGATCCGTCTTGGAAGGGATGTTTCTGCCAAGTGTGGTGGATATATTGTATATCTCTATCCAAAACCCGGTGAAGACGGGATTGATGAAGCAGCATCAGAAACCTATGAGCCGAAGCTCGGGTATGTCCATCCGGCAGGTGATGACTGGTGGGTCGCCTCTGGTGTTGCCCTGATGGATTTGGGGCCGGGTGGCACGCCTCCCCCTGCGGTCCGCGAGATGATTGAGCTTGTGTCTGCCGGAGTATCGTATGCACATGCCGAAGGGAGAGATGCTGCCCTCTCTGAGATAACCGATCCCAATGGACCTTTCATCAATGAGCCAGGTCATTATCTCTATGCGTACACATATGACGGCATGCTGATCGGCCATCCGTACCTGGCTGCGGCAATCGGGATGGATCTCAGCGGCAAGGAATGCATCTATGATATGAAGGTGATCCAGTCTCTTGCAGAGGCAGCAGAGGAGGGCAGCGGCTTTGTCGTCTTTATCTGGCCAAATCCGGATGAGGGTAACCGTGAGGAACTTAAAATCGGCTATATGCTGCCGGTGGATGATGAATGGTGGCTGGGATCAGGCGTGTACCTGAGCGAGGTGACAGGGGATGTATACTCCGGTTGGCAGCCCCTGAATCCTCATTTTCGTCCTGCCTTCACCAGGCTCTTTCCTTTTGAAAAGCCTTATCCCCGAGAATGAAGAATAGAATAAGAGTACCCGGACCCGTGGTCTAGCTGGTTATGACGTCGCCTTCACACGGCGAAGATCTCGTGTTCGAATCACGACGGGTCCACTCAAACCATCGCTCTTTTCAAAATCACCGCCCAGATGTCAACCATGATTGCTATTTCTTCCTCTTTCCGCAGATGAACAGGACCACTCCAACTATAAGGAACAACAAAGGTGCAAAGACAACCGGTGTCTCCTCAGGTTCGGGTTTCACGACCTCCTCTTCTGCTATAGGTTCAGGTGTTGTTTTAGGCGTTGCTGGAGCTTCAATTTCAGGTTCCCGCGGCGTCTCGGTATATTCAATGACATAGAATGTAGCAGATGCCATATGGGAGGGCTCAATAGACTCTACTGTAACAATATATCCATCTGGCTTAAATGCTGTTGTATCGACGCTAAATGAGAAGGAATTTATGTCTGCCTCTCCCTGGACAACACTCACGATCCCGGATGTCCCGGCATATATCTCCTGTGCCTCCTTCTTTCCGGGATCAAATGCAGATGAGATGATCTCAATGATGAGATTGCTTCCGGGGGCCAGATTCGTTGTTCCGGTGATCTCAAAGGTTCTACCGGCATATACAGGAGAAATGGGGGTGATCGTGATCCAGGGCTCTTCGATCCGGAAGTTCATCCTCATATATGTATCGTCTATCGTCTGACTGTCCAAAAGCCGGATGAGTGCCTCGGCTGCACTGGCGCTCTGGAGACGCCCCGGACCTTCTGCTATGAAGACGTCTCCGCCTGAGATCCCTGTCGTCCCACGGATACGCACATATGTCGTCCCCGGGGTTGTGGTGGTATCTTCAACGACATCGAACCTGTCATTCATCATCGGGTGCTGGACGACGACGAAGTACTGGCCAGGGTTCATCCTGGCGGTGGCAGCTCCGGGCAGCTCGTATGTAAAACGCCCATCGGATTCAACATATTGGGTTTCCCTCTGGTAAAAATTAAATCCAAATATCCAGATTGCGACACCCGGCCCCGGACTCCCGTGGGCATAGCCTTCGATATATAGACTCTCCCCCCGTGTTATTGCCTGGAGTGAACCGGTTGCCTGGGTCCCTGCCATCACCGGTACAACCAGGATTGCAAAGATGATCAAAAGGGCACATATTTTTCTCCAACATCCCATACGCTTCATTATGAACATCCTCGTATACTCTCTTCCTGATATTATTGATTCAGATGACGTGGGAGTCCAAATATGTTTTCTTTGCATACCGGCTCATGGTGAACACATTCCCATCTCGTTTTAAATAGAAAACGAATACTCCGTCGATTATTTTGCGTCTGCATCAGCTATCTGTCTCAACTTATAATCGTCTCCTGTTCGTATCATCAGTATCCATTCGAAAGAAAACTCCTGGCATGACAGGGGTCATCGGTTGCCATGCCGTCAACGCCGAGTTGCGCTGCAGCCATGTACTCTTCATCGGTATTAAGAGTCCATGCAATCACTCTGAGATCTGCCTTTCGCGCTGATGAGATCAGCTCCCAACTGACCAGATCAAACCGGGGAAGAATGGTGGAAGCCGGGATGGAAGCTGCCACCAGGATCGGGTCTGGTTCAACCGATCGGAAAATGTAGCCCACCTCGGCATCCGGCAGTAATTGAGCGATATGTCGGAGGCAGTCCGCATCGAACGAGACGATCAGGATATCAGAAACAGATCCCCTTCCCATGCTCTCACTCACCATCGCTGCGATCTGGTCTTCATACCCCCCTTCCTTCAGCTCGATAACGAGGCCGCATCCTCCATGGTCAAGGGCGAACACCTCTGCAAGTGTCGGGATCTGCTCCCCTTCACCTGCATCCAGGGCTTTCAGCTCAGGAAGCGTATAATCAGAGACCAAACCGGTTCCATTCGTCGTCCGCTCAAGGGTTGGATCATGGATAACAACCGGCACACGATCCCTGCTCAATCGGACATCGATCTCGACATAGTCAGCACACCGACTTCCCTCGCGGAGTGCAGCAATGGTATTCTCCGGGCAGGTCGCCCTTGCACCCCGATGGCCGATGATGATCATTGCCGCTCACCCTCTCCGCACAACCGCTCCGCTGTTCCTTGCAGACACCTCTTCCACGACACCCCCGATCCCCTCAAGCGCCCTGTGTGCGGCTTCAGTGACCCGGGTATCGCCCTTCCGGATGATTGCATAGACCGTCGGGCCAAACGAGGAGAGGCCCGCACCGTATGCGCCTGCCTCACAGAGCAGGGCGGGCAGGTTCCGGACGTTATCTGGCTGAAGTTCCACTTCGTGCCGTTTGAACCCGATCTCCTGGAGTCGGTTCACCACGCATCCAAACTCTTTCATATCGCCTTCGACAAGAGCTGGAAGCATCTGCATCATCACGAGATGGCAGATCTCCTGCACCTCTTCAAGCGGTACCGGGCAATATTCCGAGAAGATATCCACCTCTGCCTCCTCTGAGGCGCCCGGGGGCACCTCCGGGGTAACGAGAAGAATCTGCCAGTCGTCTGGGAACGTGTGCCGGAAAGTGACCGGTGCCGGTGCAACTCCCCGTGAGGCAGATGATGGTGAAAACATTGATTTCTC
Source organism: Methanocalculus sp. MSAO_Arc2 (assembly GCA_003838065.1). Lineage (GTDB taxonomy): Archaea > Halobacteriota > Methanomicrobia > Methanomicrobiales > Methanocorpusculaceae > Methanocalculus. The sequence goes on along the minus strand of QZAC01000046.1, from coordinate 350 downwards.
TTCACCCTCACCAAAACTATGACCTCCGTCGATGATGAAGCCTCCCGCATCAAAGGCGGCTGTCCCGATCCCGGATGTCCCGCCACGGCCGGTGATCCGGGCGAGATCGACTGCGGACACCGACCGGCTGTAGAGTTCGGCAACTGCCCTGCCTGCCGCAAGGGCAAGCTGTGTCCCGCTGCCAAGTCCTGAGTGCCTGGGGAGCAGGGTATGCAGAACGATAGATGCGCCGCCTGAGATCCCAAAATGGCTGATGACTGCCCGTGCCGCATCTGCCGCACGCTTCCTGTTCTCTTCATCCCCACCATGCACAGAGACCGTAGTAAGTCATAGGCGTCCTGAACTTACAT
>QZAC01000045.1 GCA_003838065.1 Methanocalculus sp. MSAO_Arc2 | reverse complement strand
TGCGAACACGTGATTCCAGGTATATCCTGGAATCACAGGGGTGTGAAGTCAGCCACCCAGACGAGTGTCCTGAATTTTTGCAGAGCCTCAAGCCCCGTCCTTTAGGGCGGGGTAGTTGACTATTCCTACTTCTGATCGTCTGGCCAAAATACCGGGCCACCTGGCAGAACCCACATCCTCCAATGCATCCACGGTGTGTCTCAATATAGACATTTGCACCCCTGACATTTTGTTTTCTGATATCAGGCGGAACCAGGGGGAGAGAACGCGCCATCGATGATGGAGGAGACGGTCCTGTATACACCATTCCATCAATACCCATATATGCAATTCCTGAAATATCCGGTGATAGACCTTCAGAGATAAGGCGGGGTGTTGTGATTTCACCTTCCCCGACAACCACTGCATCAGGTGATAGCTCTCCAAGCACCATCGCCGGGTGGAGCGGAAACCGGGCCCCCCACATAACACCTTCCGCCACGCTGCCTGTTGGTGTCAATCGCATTGTGTATCCCTTCATCCAGAAGATGTTGCGTGGAAGAAAGAGAAAGGATGAGTATATCTTCTCCTGTATCTTTAAGGGAGCGTGATATCGAGACATCAAATCCACGTTCCCTGAGTATGCCACCTATAACCATGGCACCGTACGTAACAATATCTGGAGAGATGACTTTGATCTGGATAATCAGGGTTTAATGTTGAACGGACAGAATCATAAACACACTGCCTGATTGGTACGATAGGAAGATTTTTGAATTAATGCGCATATGAGTACATATTATCAGAACTGAGGTGATATACAATGCCAGGATTTGATGGAACAGGACCCCGCGGAATGGGGCCGATGACAGGACGGCGAATGGGGCGCTGCGTCGCCCCGGCAGCCGGTGCAGAAAATGTAGCACAGACTGAAAGACCAGTGTACGGACTCGGAAGAGGCGGGCTGCCACGAGGATGTGGGAGAGGCTTTGGAGGAGGACGTATGTGGAGAGGAAGATTCTTCGAGCCCGCAGATCAGACAGAGGTGCAAGAGTGAAGATTGCAATTGCAACCGACGGAAACAGAGTCTCTGCACATTTTGGACACTGTGAAAAGTATGCACTATTCAAGGCTGAAAACAACATAATAATCCGGGGGGACGACCTGGACAACCCCGGGCATGAACCCGGAAAGCTTCCCCGCTTCCTTGCAGACCACGGGGTAGACATCGTTATTGCAGGGGGTATGGGTCCTCGCGCCATTGATATCTTCCAGCAGAATGGCATTGACGTCATTCTCGGTGTCTCTGGAAATGTCGATTCAGTTGCACAGGCATATATTCGGGGCGATCTTGCCACAGGAGAGAGCACCTGTCATCATGACTCAACAGATGAATGCGGTCCTGAAGAGAAGGGATCCATCATCTGCATAACCGCTAAAGGTGCAGGCATGGATGCACAATTTGAAGAGCGTTTTGGCCGGGCACCATACTTCATCTTTCTTGATCTGAAGACCGGAGCAGTGAAGTCTCTTCAGAACGCTTTTGCTGAGGCAACAGGAGGTGTTGGTCCGCGAGCGGTATCAGCAGTACAAGATCATGGGGCCCACTATCTCATTACCGGACAGATGGGAGGAAATGCCGCTGAAGCACTCGCTATAAGTGAAATTAAAGCGTATTCCTACCGTGGCGGCGGCACTGTTTCAGATGCGGTGAAGGCTTACCTCGCCGGTGATCTGAAGACATTGTACTGATCTCTCTGCTTATGAAGATTGCAATTGCAAGCGGAAAAGGAGGGACAGGCAAGAGTACGGTGGCGGCTAACCTTGCATATTCGCTCGCAGAGTCAAGAACCATAGCCGTCGTCGATTGTGATGTGGAAGAGCCAAATCTCCATCTCTTCTTCCCCACTCCTTCAAAAGACCTGTCAGTAACTGTAAAAATCCCCAGGATTGACCTCGATCGATGTACATTCTGTGGAGAATGCGGAAATTTTTGTCGGTATGGTGCATTAACCATCTTCAAGGATCGCCATCTCTTTCTTCCAAAACTCTGCCATTCATGCGGCGGGTGCGCGGTGATCTGCCCAATCGGAGCCATTCACGAGGTGGACCGGCAGATCGGAACAGTGCAGTGCAGAGCACCATCACCCACAATGACACTTATTTCAGGGGTATTGCAGGAAGGGGAAGTCCAGGCACCCCCTGTAATAAAGATGGCAAAAAATCTTGCAGAAGGCCACCCGCTTATCCTCTATGATGCTGCACCCGGGATCGCATGCCCGGTTATCGAGACGCTTGTAGGAGTGGATTTTTGCCTTCTGGTAACCGAATCAACACCATTTGGCCTGCATGATCTCAAACTTGCGCATGGTGTTGCAGAAGAAATCGGCATTCCATCCGGGGTTGTGATCAATCGAAGTGACGGAGAGGATGAAGAGATCCAGAACTTCTGTGCTGCATATCAGATTCCGATTCTGATGACCATCCCATTTGACCGAGGTATTGCCGCCATACAGAATGCAGGGAATCTTATCGCCCATGAAATCCCTACATGGAAAAGTGAGTTCATCGAACTCTTTCGGAAGACAGTTGCGCACATGGAGGCGATGCAATGATCAAAATCGCAGTCATCAGTGGAAAAGGTGGAACCGGCAAGACGATGATCGCTTCTGCACTCGCAGATACAAACACCAGCAAGCAGGTGCTTGCAGACTGTGATGTCGATGCTGCAAACCTTGAACTGCTTCTTTCACCGATACAACGGCTTTCAACCGAGTCATTTGCCGGGCTTGAAGTTGCACGAATTAATCCGGCAACCTGCACGTCATGTGGTCTCTGCATAAACTATTGTGCCTTTGATGCAATCAGCATGAAAGGGGATTGTCCAGCTGTTCATCCCATCCACTGTGAAGGGTGCAGCCTCTGCACCTATGTCTGTTTAGAAGGTGCAGTTCACATGGAGACAAGAGTCTGCGGCGAAATATATACATCTGCAACAGAATACGGCCCTCTTGTCCATGCACGGCTTTACCCGGGATCCGGAACATCCGGACTCCTCATCAATGAGGTGAAAAAACGGGCGCTCACAATTGATCCTTCTGCTGAGGTACTGCTCGTCGACGGTCCACCAGGTATTGGCTGCCCGCTCATCTCCACGATCAGCGGAATGGATGCAGTTCTGATCGTGACTGAACCAAGTGTTTCTGCATTACATGACATAAAACGCCTGTTAACGGTCTGCCGCAGGTTTGATCTGCGTATTCTTATGCTTATCAACCGTTTCGACCTGCTTGATCAGATCACCCTGGAGATAGAATCATATGCTGCAGAAGAAAAAATCGCAATTATTGGGAAGGTCCCCTTTGACAGTGCGGTCGTTGGAGCGGTTCGACAGGGTATTCCCATCACAAAAGCAGATACCCCCGCATCGAAAGCCTTTTTGAAAATCCGGGATCAGATCAGATCAGAACTTGATATGCCATGACACCACAGGACAAGAGGGGATGTTGGGGAAAGCGGCGCGGGAGGCCACGGATTGCCCGCACGATTGATTTTGAAGGAAGATTCCGGTGTTTTGCACCAGTCTGCGATGTGAAACCAGTCAATGATGAGCCGATATTCCTTCTTCCAGAAGAATTGGAGGTGCTGAGACTCGTTGATCTCCTCGGACTCGAACAGGAAGAGGCTGCATGCACACTTGGCATCTCGCGAAAGACGCTCTGGCGTGATCTGCATGAAGCCAGGAGAAAGGTTGTCGATGCACTCATCCATGGTAAAACCATACAGGTAGTAGGTTGCGTGTGGCAGGGTGCAGATGAATGCCCACCCGGTAGAGCGCCCATAAAATAAGAGAAAATAACCAGATCTTCGCCCTTGTATGTGCTGGAAATTATGTGGGTACTATCTTCATCCCCATCACCCACCTGAACAAGGAAGATAACATTACACCCTGATTTCAAAAGCGTTCTCTCTCATATTGTAAGATTATCATGTAGAGAGAGTGATATATCTGTATATCCATATTCTGATCCATGGATCGCGCCGGAGGCATAGTGGAGCTGTTGGCAGATTATTCACAGGTGAGACGCCAGATTCGAACATACTCACTGCAGGACGCTGAAAAACTCTTCAATACACTGATGTTGCAGACCTTTTTTATCAGGAGAATGGAGAGCGATCCTGCATTCCGATGGAGCATCTGCAATGCGATTTATTCTGATGAAGAGGAGAGGAAACTGCTCTGCCATGCAATAATTGGTGCGATAGAGAGAGCAGATGACGACCAGGAAGACCCGATCAGCTGGATCCGAAAACTGGCCGCAAATCCTGACACCATATGCTCTCTCTTCGCCGGGGAGACCGGTTTACCCGTTCATTTCTGGCGAAAAAAGAGCATGGGAATCCTGTACCAACAATTCGCATATCCAACTGCATTCCAGACACAAACTCCAGAAATGCCTTTGATACCCCACCCAATGGATCGCGCAATCATTGTTCAGTGTGCACACCCCTATGATACACGCCGGATATTCACGACATCTGAGGAATGCCTGATAACCCGTACTGCCTGCCGACAGGCAATCACTGATTGCGCACAGCGCTGGTTTCTAAAACTGCCAGAAGAAGAAGGATATCGCATTCTGAACAGTCAGCACCCTTCAGAAGGGTGGGACGCACTCATGCAGACACTCAATTATGATCTTCAATCCACTGAAGCACTCATTGAAAACGCCCGATACTGTGTTCTGACCCATCAGATCAAAGCCACCCGCGCGCTGTACCTGTATGCATGCAATAAGACAGACGATCCCTATCAACAGGCGATCTGTTCTCTGGAAATGGGGTACCTCTCAAGAAACCTTGGAGAATATGATCGTGCCTTTGGAGAATTCCAATATGCAATTGAGATGGAGAAAAAAGCGAGGAATGAGCTGTTTGGAACCCATGATGACATAGATGAGCACATGAAGAGACGTACAGTCAGCAGTGAGCTCATATATCTTTGTGAAGCAGCCGAACAACTCTCGCTATCTGAAGAACCGGGATCATGCTTTGATCGTCTCATCCAGCTCGCGCAGACAACCGGAGGCGGGGAGAGAACACGCATCCTTTTACAGATTGCAGCATCATGCCGCCGATGCGGATGGTTTGAACGGGAATATGCCCTCCTTGAGGAACTCATCGATACAGGCGATGACGCTGTGTTGTACCGTCTGAACCTCCTGACAAGATCTATGCGTCCAGACGGAAGCCTGGATTCTGATCTCCTCTCAAACCTGGAAGCACAGGCAGAAGGAGAATATACATTAATGCGGGGGATACTTGCCTTTGGCGCCTTCCGGTTTGATGATGCCCTTGCCTGGTGCAACAGATCGGTATCGGTAAACAGCACGCCGGAAACACGGCTCTGGTATGCCCGATCAGCCCTGTATGCCAGAGAACCCCTGCTTCAGGAAGAACGAAAGAAAAACGACCTTCTCGAGACCAGGATCATCCACAGGTTGCTGCAAACCCAGTCAGTCGACGCGGGAATCCAGGAACTGATTGTACATGGAAATAGTGATGAGGTGTACGATGGCCTGCTCCTGCTCCTTGAAGGTGTGAGAGAAAAAGAGCTCACCGATTGGATTGCGGAATTCATTCAATCGATATCAAAAGCCCAAATCCCGCAGGAACACAAAACCCACCTGATAAGAACCCTTGGAAAAGTACTCTCAGAGTGTGGTGTGCCGGATGCTGTATTTGTCCTCAGAAAAGCCCTGAAAACAACGACATTAAAAGAATCGCGTGCTGAGATCCTCTCAGAGATCGGATACTGGCATGAGATCCATGGCCAGGTGGATAAGGCACGGGATACATATAAGCGCGCCGTATCAGTATATCAGAAATTCCCGGGAGGTTGGCATGGGCTTGCCCGCTCTCATGCTCTCAATGGCGAATATGATGCCGCAATGGAAGCAATCGAAACAGCCATTCAGTATATGCCAGAGAGAAACGATCTCCGCATCTTCAGGAATCTGCTCGCTGACAGGGAGGAGACATCTGATCTTGACCAGGCAGTCAGAGACACCATTGATTCTGTTGACCGGACCTTGTTTCAATGGGGAGAGAAAGTACCACTTTCATTTGCCCGGAGATACCAGCATCTTCTTTTTGACCATGAGAATGATATACCTATACTCGGGAATTCTGAGGTACTACCTGTGATGATAGTTGCAGAAGAGGCAATGCAGATGCGAAACGACGTTATAAGAAATCTCCGGCAAAGAAACAGGTGATACCTGATGCAAGGATACAGCTGCTCTCACTCAAACACCCGCCCGGAACCCCTGTAGAGGTAGCGTCGATGCTGAAAAGGCTCATAATGATAATGATTTTGGTGCTCGTGCTCGCTGGCATTATACTGACCGGGGGAGTCCCTGATGAAAAACCAGAAACAGAAGAATATCATCCATTGCCACCCGAGCAGCTGAACCTGCTTGCCATCATTCCACTCTCAGGAGAAGGATCAGCCGTGGGCCTTGCACAACAGTATGGTATAGAGAGAGGAGTGATTGTGGCAAATGACCATTCAATAAAGCTTTTTATCGAAGATTCAGCCGGAGATCCGGATCTTGCAGGAGAGATCCTAAAATATTATCAACAATCCTATGATATTCACGCAATCATCATATCCGGATGCGAGAGTGTGAAAGCGGTTGCACCCGATGTAGCCAGATCCCGCATACCAACCGCAGCCATTGGCGCTTTAGACCGGCCGGCTTCTTATGATTTTTTTGACACTGTTATCTGGTTTACGATGCCGGTTGCAGATGAAATACAAACCCTTACACCATTTCTCAAGGGATATTCTGATATCGCGTTCATCTACCCGGAGACCGGAGAAGGGAGAGAGAGGGGCGATATGATACAATCATCTCTTCCAGGTACCCGGTTGAGAATGATTCCATATGATCCAGAGGATGAAGAGTATATATTGCTTATACGACCACTTCAGACCAGGCCACCTGAGATCTTCATTATCTATGGGGATGAATCGGTGCCCGCGATCATCTCCGCAATCCGGAGCCGGGGGGCAAACCCTATTATCCTGGTCTGGGAAGATGGCGGCGAATCACTCCTCCAGGAGGCCCCACATCTGGCAGAAGGTCTTTTTATCCTTGCACCAGCAACTGCCCGGGATCATCCGCTCTTTTCCGATGACGATGGAGTACCTTCTGGAATGCCTGCCGGCATTGTTGCAGAGGCATTCGATGCTGCATATACCCTCTCCTCGCGCATTTCTTTCTGCATGGGCGATTCAGAATGTGTAACAGGATGGTACTGGAACCGTCCTTATGAAGGTGCACGTGGCCAGATCCACTTCAATGAAAAAAGAGAGGTCTCTGGAACGTATGAGATCAGACAGATTCGGATGGGGAGAAGTGAAAGAGTCGAGGAAATTGCCGCACCACCGAGAACTGTCTACATCACCATCGATACCGGAGGATCTCCTGGTTGGTTTATTGATGAGGTGAAAAGGGGAGTTGGTGTCGCACTCAACCTGATAAATACAGAAACCATGATTGCATTGCCTCTTGGTATGAACAGCGGTATCCCATCGTTCTTTGATGCTCATGTGGCGGTCGTCTATGACACAAGGGCGCCACGTGGCGCCATAGTGATAGGCCATATCGAGATCACCCCGGATGGCAGAGGGTCAGTATCCGGAGGAGCCGGATTGCCAGGAAGAGATATCGGGATGTGCAATGAAGCATATATCACCAGGTGCTTTGATCTCCTGGACACACATGTGCAGGAGAGAGAGGAATTACAATCCATCTCAATTCTCTCGATACCAGAAGACGGAGAATCTGTTGATACTCTTCGAAAAATTGCCGCTTCCCGGGGGTATACCATCAATACCCGGGTGAATACAACCGATACAGGCAGTATCAGAGAGGCAATCGAAACGATACAGGAGAATAATCCCAAAGGCCCCCTGTTTATATATGTCAGCTCTCCACAAGAGGCGATCGACGTTCAGTATGGCATCCGCAATGCAGGATATACTCCAGGCGCGATCTTTACAATGGGTGATGCCTGGAAAACAGGTGAGTTCATCAGACGTACCGGTGTCATGTCCGGGGGGATCATGGCAGGGAGTGTTTTTCGAAGAGAAAGCATAACGGAAAACCAGGCGATCAGGGATGTAAACTCCCTCATGGTGCGTACAACTGGAAGAGAAATATGTGATATCTCCGCACGTGCATTCACCGGAGTCTTGATGGCAGCAGATGCTGCAGAGAGAGCAGGGAAGAGCGATCCCGTCTCCATATCATATGCCCTTGAAACCAGTGATATGACAACTGAATACGGCGCTCTCTATGAAGGAACAACATATATCGTCCAATTGAAGGATGGGGTATACCGGACAGCGACAGTACAACTCCCCCAGTGAACTCCAGTTCTCTGGAGGACGAGGCTTCCTGCGAAATCCCTGCCCCTGAAAGACGGATCTTTTTTGCTTCCGCACCCCCCCCTAAAGATAACGAAGAATTGTACAAGGCACACGCTGCAGAGTGCTCATATGATAGAAAGACCAAGAGATCTGCATGCCACGGGAACTGACACCCTATGACATCGCAATCCTGAGAAAACTTGCTCCTGAATGCGAAGATCTCATCTGTAACGGCACAAGGGCTGAGTTCCGATCAATTCTCCCACCGGTTGCAAATCACTACTCACAGGATGAAGAGGATTTTTCGATACGGATTGGCCGATTAACAGATGATGAGCTTGAGTACCTCATCGACCAGATGCGATCCGGAAAAGAGAGTATTGGCTGTATCTCACCCTTTTTCTTCTCGGTACTCCTCGACCTTGCGACCACGCGCCTTTCGAAACGAGCTGGCCAGGAGCTTCTCTCCATTTACGAAAACGATGAAGGGTGTGGGTGAACGGTCAGTAGACCTTATCCCGCATCTCGTAGATAGAAAGTATCCGCTGTTGCTGTTCATTTCCCCGTGTGCAGAAAAATGCCTTCTGAAATCCAATATCACGATACACAACACAGTCCCCGCAGATACACCCCTTTTCCTCATCAGTAATGCACCCCTCCCGGCTCTTGCCAAGAGTGCAGAAGATGCGATCATCTGCTTTTTCTGCACATTCCCGATAGGTGGGGCAGGACGGGCAGAGGCAATGCTCTTTCCTGGTGATGAGAATCCCTGCACGCTCAGCTGAACTGAGGATGAGCGGTTGATCTGCGACAATAGCCATATATTTTTCGAACTTGTTGATATCCATAAAGGTCCCTCATTGTAATGAAAGGACAATCAACCAAAAAAATATTGTGTATGAGGATCGATCGAGATCAACGTTTGAATAGCTCGTTGATTGCAGTATTCACTATTGCAACAAGGGAATGAATGCCAAAGATCTCGGAACTGAGAACCATGTCATACCAGGAGAGATCACCAATATCGATCCCATAGTAGGCTCGGTACCGTTGTGCTTCAGAGCGTTCCCGTTCGACCGTCACCGCCACAGCGGTGTCTCCATCCTGAATATCCCGTTTCGCAATCCTCTGAGCCCTGCATTTCGGGCTTGCAGTAAGCCAGATCCTGAGATCCGCATTGTCGATCATCCGGCCGGCAAGCCGCCCTTCGATGACTATATCGTCAGAACTCATCCCGATCTCTCTCTGACGATCATCGATGAGACGATCAATTACCGGATCGCTCTCGGCAAGGCGGCCAAAAGAGGCGAGATCCATCTCCTGCTCACGGGCATAATCGCGAAACACCTCACCTGCGGATATAAATCCAAAGCCATATTCAGTGGCAATTGCCCTTCCAAGAGATGTTGTTCCGCTTCCGGGAAGACCACTTACCGTGATCCTCATCAGATGCCCCCGATATTGAGGGCCTTTCTGATCACCTGACTGACCGTCAGGGAACAGATCATATACCAGAGAATCCAGGCAGGTACGACCCAGATCGCCATCTCATGAAATCCGATGAGGCCTTTGAATGGAAAGACAATTGCCGTATCTAAAGTCAAAACAGTATTGATATCGAGCGAATGGAGCCGGCGGAGCAGCCAGAAGAAGATCGGAACCGTAAGGAGGATGATATATGCCATTGGTGTAAACTGCTGTTTAGACATCTCAAGCTGGTCCTTCATCATGGCATCCCGCCTGGTCTCAAGTTTCTTGATCGCCTTTTCATCCCCTGACAACTGGGCTTCACGATAACGTTTCTGGAAGTCTTTCATCTTCGCCTGGACATTCTGCATCTTCTCATAATCGATGGTGTACTTCTGGATCATTGAAGAGTACAATCCGGTTAAAGCAGAAAGGAACATAATAACAGCAAAAAAGGGAACGCCAAAGGTATCAGGGAGCGGACCGATGAAGAGATCGATCGTCTCTGCAATACCGGTGCGAATCCATTCTACTGGATATGCCATCATAAGGCCGAACGCCAGGGCAAACGCGATATAGGTTCCGTACTTCTTCATAAGATCCAGCATTACCAACAACTCCACTATCGTAACACATCAACCAGGGCAAAAACACCCTGTTCCAGGAGGTGATCTGCATTTGTTACAATCGCAACCGTGCACCCGGTCAGCATCGCATATGATGCAGCAAACGACCGGTTCATCTGCTGGTGTTCACGAATTGATCCTGCCCCCTCCATATCCCGTATCCTGGAGGCATCAGAGAGGCGGCGGATGAGGATCTGGTCATCATCAGTTTCAACAAGGACGATTGTATCAGGCATAAGCGCGGTGAGCACCCATTCGGGAAGACCCGGCATATATCCCGCCGGTGTCTTGACTGATGCATGGGTGTCTATAATGATATTTCCTTCAACTGCTGCCATTTTTTCTGCAGCGAGCTTCTGGAGCCGTTTCTGGACGCTCCGATCAAGCTTACGCATCTGGTCACGGTCCGTTGCAAGACCCTCCGACTGCGCAACCTCAAACATGAACGATCCGAAATTGATATTCTGGTATGAGACACCTTCCCTGGCAAGCATCTCCATTGCCCCGTTGACCACCGTCGTCTTTCCGACCCCGGGAACCCCGGTAATAATAACCTTCTTTCCTGCCATGCTATTTTTCACTCCTTTCCAAAGAATGGACGCATAAACGGATACATCTCCATAATCTGTTCGCTGGCAATCTGCTCATACATCCGGTAGACGATACTCACTGCCAGGAGCAGACCGGTTCCTCCAACAGCTCCAATGACACCAAAGAGGTTGGCAGTGACTGAAAGAACACCGACAAAGACACCGCCGATCACAGTGACCCTGGGGATATACCTGTCCAGGTAGCGTTCGAGTACCTGCGGGTTGCGGCGGTAGCCCGGGATATGCATCCCACTGGACTGTATCTGGCGTGCTACGTGTTTGGAATCAAGACCGGCGGTTTTCACCCAGAAGAGAGCAAACACCGCACCGCCAACGATCATGAAAATCATATCGATCCCAAGACGCAATAATATCTCCCATGGAGCATGGGCGATGTCGTACATCCACCACATCCAGTCATTGGGAAAATTCACCGGCGATAGGTAATACATGATCCCATCAAGCGGCTGCATCTGTTCAAAACGTCCTAAGGTGGTGATCCCGATGCTCGAGAGAAACATCCCAAACATCTGGATATTCGCCTGCAGAACACGGACGAGGATCATCGGAAGGACGCTTGCATAAATGAGTTTTACCGGGAATTTGGCACGTGAACCCCTGACATTAGCATGGGCGAGCGGTATCTCAATTCGTGTTGATTCAACATAGACGATCACGAGGAAGATGATCACCGTTGTGAGAAGCGCAATGAGATCAGGTGTGAAGTACTGGAGGAAATTTCCCCTGTCAAATATAAGAGAGAAGAGACGCGGGATGAAACCTATAGGATAGGGATCTTCAACCGGCGTCCAGTTCAGGAACCCGTTAATGAGACCCTGTGAAACACTTGCAACAATGAAAAGTCCAACACCTGATCCGATACCCCATTTTGTCACCACCTCATCCATCAGAAAGATCAGAACACCGCCCAGGCAGATCTGCAGAAAGATAAGCACAGATACGGCTGTCAGACTTCCTCCAAAGAACATAGCGGCAATATCTGGATCCGGCAGAAGAAAACCGCCAACCAGATTTGGTGCAGCCTGAAGGACTATCATTACCATGATAAGCACTTTCTGCAGGCCCATGTACATGACCTGGCCGCGGGCATCTGACGTATCGAGTGGGATTAAATCTGCACCTTTCAGGAGCTGAAGGACAATAGATGCCGTCACAATAGGAGCGATACCAACATGGACAATTGATCCACTCTCACCGGCAAGTAGTGCACGGTAGTACTGGAAAATATCCATTGAATCAGGTGAAAGCCCAAAAACCGGGATATTTGTCAGAACAAAATACAAAAGCAGAATGGCAACAGTCCATATTAGTTTATTTTTAAAGTGGACATGCCCTTCAGGGGCCTTCACCGCCGGCATCCGTGCCAGCAGAGGCTCCATGCGATCCAGCAGCTCTCCCATAGGTCACCTAAAAAATTTATTGAGGCAATGCCTGCCCGCCACGCTCTTCGATCTTTTCTTTTGCTCGTTCAGAGAAGGAAAGTGCTGTGATATTCATCCTGTGATGGACCCTGCCACCTCCGAGCACCTTCTCGATACCGAGATCCGCTGCATCGACAATGATGACACCATCCTCCTCCCTGGCAATCCCCTGCACAACCAGCGTGGGGATCATCTGATCAACCTCACCAATATCGAGGACCGTCATCTCAACAGATGTTGGTGAGACGAAGCCATGTTTCCCTTCACGTTTGCCAAGCAGGTAAAAACGCGTGAAATTATGGTCTCGCCATCCGGCAGCACCACGTCCGCCACGGTTTCCGGCACCACGCCGGTTTTTGTGCGTGCCGCCACCGCATGTTCTTGATCCACGATATTTCGATCTCTTATTCACTGGCATTGCCCAATTCACCTCATCTTATACAGGAGAGCGTTGATCTCACTGCCATAATAACCGAGCGCTCCACCCTGGTTAAAGGTCCGTTTTATGGTCTTATATCCCTTCCTTGGTGGATGCATCCGGAGTACCGGTTTGAGCTCGGGAATATCTTTTAGCTTCACCTCGCCCCGGGCAAGCGCTTCTGCAAGTTCTCCAACAGAACCATACGATGATGCACTCTTCAGGTAATCGTCGGTGAGTGGTTTGTTGCCAAGAAGACGGCCACGAGTCCTGAGTATTGTCTCAAGCGTCTGTGCATCGACCTCTCCATACGCAACATAGTCCTTCACTTTGCGAATCATCCCGAGATATTCAGGAGTTTCCGGGACAAGGACGCAGTGGTTGATATGATGAAGACGGAGCATCTTCAATGTTTCTTTGATCTCGCGGCGGGTATTGACGACGCCGCGCACCTGCACGACTGCGTACATCAGTGCCGCCCCCCTCCGATACGAACCATATTCGTCTCTTTGAGTGCTTCATAGGTTGCCTTGGCATAGTTGATGGTCGTCCGGGTATGGCCTTTTGTCATTACCCATACATCCTTCATGCCAGCAAGATCAAGCACCTTCTTCCCTATTTCACCAGTCACAAGACCGATACCCTTTGGTGCGGGTTTTAAGGTTACACGGACGCTCCCTGCCTTCCCTTCCACCTGCATTGGTATCGAATGCGGATTTCCGCATCCACATTCCCAGCTTCCACAGCCTCTTCGTACCCTGATAATATTCATTTTAGCCTGGGCGATCGCTTTTCTGATAGCTGTTCCTACCTGGACATCCTTCCCCTGGCCATAACCGATATAGCCATCACGGTTTCCAACCACAACAACAGCCCGGAACTTGATCCTCCTGCCCGAGTCAGTCATCCTCTGCATCATATCAATGGAGAGCACTTCGTCACTCAGGTCAGGCAGAAACACATCCACGATACCTGACTCTTTAATTGGGCGGCCGCTCATCAACACCTCTTCAAGAGTTGCATATTCGCCTGCGGCTACCGCTTTTCCCAGGCCGGTGACAGGGATCCAATCTTCATGTTCTATTGCCATGTCACTCAAGCTCCTTCATAATAGCATCTGCCACTTGTTCTACGTTTGAAACGAGTCTACCAGCTCTTTCCGGGGCATATTCTGCTATCCGGACACCTTTGACCCGCTCGTCGTCGGGGAGGATTTCTTCTCCGTATGGGATATCAAACCCGGCCTCAACTGCTCCTTTCAAAGCAGCGAAGACACGGGCACCTTTTGTCGCACGGTTGAGACCGATATCCATGATGGCACTTTCATATCCTGCATTCTGAGCACGGACCGCACAGAGCATGCCTGTAAGATATGCAGCAGGTGTGTTACCAGTGTATCCGGTATACCCAAACGTTGCCAGTTCACCACTGGTTGCAGACACCAGAGTCCGATCACCTGTCATCTCTGCAACAATAAGCTGGACGATGATCTGGCGGGATGTTTTCCTAACAACGAAACGTGGCCTTCTTGATATGATCAGGCGCATCCGCTGATAATAATCGGTTCTTCCTTCTTTGCGTCTCCTGAACGGGACGAAATATCGTGCACCTGTTGCCATTTCAGTCCACCCTCTCGATCTGCTGTTGTATATTCTGTTTCAGATGGGAGACATTCCTGAACTGGCCACCTGCCGCACGCCGGTAGAATTTTCGGTAGATTGAGCGTTCAATTTCACCAGAATCCCGCATCTCACGGAGAGCCGATCGCTGTGCCCGGATCTTCTGGATCCATACCCTTTTTGAGGGCGTACGTGCACCTTTCGCACCCTTTCTCCGGCCATGGCCTTTGCAGTGACCATATGCGCGTTTTGCGATCCGGATACGGGCACGCCCACGGCTGACACCTTTCTTCTGTCGTGCCATGATGGCACCCTCGCCGATGAGGACACGGATATCTTCACGGGAGACGGCATTTGCTATTTCGGTGAGTTGGTCGGGATCGAACCTGACCCGGTTTACTCCACAATTGAGAACTTCCGCTGCAATACGCCTCTTTGGTTGGAGATCACTCATCGTCTGTCACCTCCTCAAGATCATCAAGAGAGTCATCATCCTCTTCTTCATCGAGAGCACGAGCGTCCTCAAATTCCAGGGCTTCTTCAGATAATACCTTAGGATTTAAGACTTTAAATCCGCCAGAGACTGCCTTTTCCTGGATCTCCATACGCTTCTTCATTCCGACTGCCCCACCGATCCTGATAGCAGTGATCTCCGGGTCAAGGGAATCAAGGGTTGCTGCGGTCATAACAAGCGCTTCTTTCATACCGCATGGATGATAACCCCGAACAGCAACCGGACCAGCAAACCCGGGAGAAGGAATCCGCCCTTTGGCTTTCTTCTGTCTGCGTTGTTTACTCTGACCGCCGCGTGGCCTTCGCCAGACATCGTCAAGTTTTGCTTTTGATGTATAGCACTGGCGCTTGAACGAACCACGTTTTGCCCTTCGATCTGATATTAGCTTCTTAATTCCAGCCATCTGGATCACGCCTTCTCCACTCTGTATATGCCATCCTGAAAGACGCGCGGATCACGTTTCCTGACCTTTGTAGCCTTCTCGATGTTGGCTGCAGTGTTGCCCACTTTCTCTTTATCAATCCCCTTCAGGATGACTTCATCTGATCCGACCTTCACAGTGACTCCATCAGAGACTTTCGCGGTCCTGACCATCTTCTCACCAAGGAAGTTGCCGATCTCAAGGATATCGGACTTGAGTTTGAGCTGTATTGGGAAATGGCTGTATACGACCTTCATAGAAAGTTCATATCCTTCAGTAACCCCTCTACACATGTTTCGCACATGCGAAGCAAACGTTCCGACCATCGCATAAATGGCTTTCCGACGTGATGTGGTGGTAATCAGAATATTCTCGTCCTCGATCTCAATGGAGATATGTGGATAGTACATGGAACGCTGAAGCTCGCCCAGAGGACCCTTTACCGACAGGATGTCTCCGTCCTTTGCGACAGAAACCCCATCCGGGATCGGGATCGTTTCAATGTAGATCATCTTGATGCACCTCAGTACACATACCCGATCAGCTGGCCGCCAATGCCAGCTTTTCTGGCCTGTTCATGAGACATGACGCCCTGAGAGGTCGTAAGCATCAGAATGCCAAAACCCTTCGCCGGGAGGTATCGCGTTTCCCATGACTCCATATCTTCCATCTTTACTGCAAACCGGGGCGATATTGCTCCACATTTATTGATACGACCGGTGAGCTGGATCGAAAACTGTCCGCCCCTGCCGTCATCGATATATTCAAAGCCGGCGATATACCCGTTTTCCTGCATAATACCAAGCATCGCACCGATGAGGCGGGATGCTGGTTGTATGGTCACCAGAAGCCTGCCGGCATCGCCTGCATTCTTAATGGCGCTCATCGCATCGGCAATAATATTTTGTCGTGTCATTTCTCCGGCCACCTAGTTCATCTTCTTAAAGCCCATTGTTGGGGCCCATGCACGGAAGCACTGGCGGCAGAAGAGGATGTTGTATCTTCGAACAAGACCCTGCTTGCGCCCGCACATCTGGCATTTGTTGCTCCCATAGGCGGGCTTTTTAATGAGCTTTTTTCCCTTCTCCGCCATTATTCAACCACCACAACATTGAAGCGCTCTTTCATAAATGAAACAGCCTCTTCCTTCTGTACTTTTTGTTTTGAAGGAATTTTCTTCTTCTGTGCGAATCTCCGCGCAATCCTGACACCTTTCTTTTCGATGACGACGTTGACATCCATTCCATAGATGCCAATCTGCGGATCATATGACTGGCCGGGAAAGTCAGTATGTTCTTCGATACCGAAGCCAAAATTCCCCTGATCATCAAACCGGTCAAAGTCAAGCTTCCTGTCAATGATGGCAAGGGATGTATCAAGGAATTTTTCCGCTTTTTCACCTCTCAGGGTGAGTTTGCAGCCCATCGCCTGTCCCTTCCGGAGGCCAAATGCAGGAACAGTCCTTTTCGCGATTGTCCGGACTGGCGTTGCACCGCCACAAATCTCACGGATCAGGGTCTCTCCCTTCACCAGTCTGTCGCCCCCTTCACCTACGCTCATGTGAACGACAACTTTGTCGATGAAAAGCTCCTGCATCCCGGTCATACGGTAATCCCCCATATTCCAAGAGCAGGTTCTTCTCTGCCAACCATGAAGATATATGGCTCAATGGTCTCAAAAACGTCACCTGTAGAGAGCTCTTCCAGGCTCACACGATTTGGTACACTTCCCCAGACAGGTATTACCTCACGGATCCGGGCAACCCTTCCGGAATGCTGACCGCCAACGACCATCGCAACATTCCCAACCTCGTAGGGGAAATGGTCCATGATTGAAAACCGTGGATCCCCATCTATGCCAAGTGTCAGAATAACAGAATCTTTTGGCCGGTAGGTATTGTCTGCAATGACATTCGCCCCAAAGAGGAGATTCAGCTGGACTCTGCCTCCGGGAAGAGTTGTTTTGTTTTTGATTTTTGAAAGTCGGATTTTTGACGCTTCGGTCTCGATTTCAGATGATGCAAATCTTCCGGTCTTGTCCAGCAGCATGATGTAATGCTTCTCGATCATGGGGAAGGATATAATATCAAAGACTCCAAGGCCGATATGGGGATCAGTACAGATTTTTCCATTGACAATGACCAGACGGTCATGAAGAATCTGTTTGACCTCCTTCATATTTCTTGCAAGACCCATATGGTCTCTCATCCAGACTGAAATTGGAAGAGCTGCCGCATTATGGGGGCCGGGAGATGTTGCCGGAGCATATTTACTGATTTTCCGTCCGATGCCCCAGGATCTGGGAGCGACTATGCGCTTTATATGTGCCATTATTCATTCACCCCGATGCGTTCTGCCCGGATTGAATCTTTGAGATTCAGCTTGGTGATCATCACGTTGGATGGATCGACCGGGCGTGCGACTTCTGTTCCATCTGCCTTTTTTACTGTGACGCCATGGACCTGGATAGAAAGGCGCTTCATATCGATACCTTCAACGACACCGGTATTTCCAGCATGTTCACCCCGGAGTACTTTTACCGTGTCCCCTGATACGACTCTGACCCGCCGGACACCATGTTTTTCACGAAGTTCCGGTGAGAGCATCGCGTTGAGGAGGGAGCTTCTCTGATGAATCGGTGCATTATACCGACCTTTTCGCTGTTTTCTTGGCTGGCTGCTTGCTATTCGCACCATAGGACACCTCAAATGATGATCGTCGCCATGGACGCGATCTTTGGGTACCGTGCTGCAACTTCACGGGCTACAGGGCCTTTAATCTCGGTTCCACGGGGGTTACCGGTCTCGTTGACGAGTACCATTGCGTTGTCTTCAAACGATACACGGAGGCCGTTTGGCCTTCGAAACTCTTTTTTCTGCCGTACAACAACTGCTTTGACAAGTTTTTTGCGCATATCGGGTGTCCCTTTCTTGACAGAGACAGTTGCAAGATCACCAAGACCGAGTTTTGGCTGGCGTCTTCGCACACCATGGTATCTGTCGACCGAAACGACCTCAAGTACGCGCGCACCGGTGTTGTCTGCACAGATCATCCGCGATCCGGTCTGAAGCGCACGGGGAATCTTTGATCCAAGTGCTTTCATACGGATTTCACCTCAACAACGACAAAATGTGTCGTTTTGTTCAGGGGCCTGCACTCTGCCACACGGACCTCGTCTCCAGCCTTTGCATGAAGGCATGGGGCGATATGGGCATGGAGCTTGGAGGAGCGTTTCTCGTACCTGTCATATTTCTTGACGAAATGCAGGTACTCGCGCTCAACCACAACAGTCCCCTTCATTTTCTCGCTCACGACTTTACCGGTAATCACCTGGCCGCGCACCGGCAAAGTGCCATGAAACGGGCAATCATCATCGTTGCATTCCTGTTTTGGAGGTGCAACATTTAACCCAATATTTCGTGCCATTATGTAACCCTCATTTTTTGATGCGCATGGTGATCCGCTTCTCGGGCCGCCCGATAATCGTTGACCCGTTGAGCTCCACCTGCACCCCGTCCGGGAGGGTGACCCGGAATATAGTATATTTCTTTGGAACATGCTTTAATCCGACGGGTGTTGCGACCGTGATCATGTTCTTTGTCTCATCGACGATGAGACCGTGTATACCCTCCTGGGCAGGGTTTGTGGCATGCACAACCAGAACGTGCCGTCCGATCAGCTCATGACGGAGAACGTTATCTGGTGTAATCATACTGTTTTTCTCTTATTCCGCTCGGTTTTAATCCGGGCGATGGTTCTTCGGAGTTCTCGGATCTGCCCGGGGTTATCCGGGGCTCCACCTGCACTGACCTTGCCATATTGCTGTATGAGTTCGGTCCTGAGCTTGTCCTCCTGTTCCATCAGTTCAACATCTGAGAACTGGGCTACTTCACGTGCCCGAAAGATTGCCATTCAGATATCCTCCCTCTCGTACATATCTTCAGGTGAGGTGACAGCCTCAAGTTCGCGATCAATTTCTTCCCCGATATCGTCAATCTCTTCGACAATGATCTCCTGTGGCTCAGGCGGCTTCTCAGGGGAGACGATCTCAAACTGGTCGGGAAGACGCGCACCAGGCTGGATGATCTTCACCTGTACCCCGATGGTGCCGAGTTTTTTGATCGCAACCGCATAACCTGTCTCGACAAGCGTCGTTGCAGGCTCACCTGAGTGTTTTATATACCCTTCTACAAACTTCTGGACACGTGATCGTGATCCGGTCAGTTTACCTGCTATGATCACTTCACACCCAAGTGCACCAGAATCCATCACACGCCTGATGACGGTGGAGCCGGCTTTTCTGAAGTACCAGCCACGCTCAAGTGCATTAGCAAGACGTTCTGCCAGGATCTGGGCATTCAGGTTGGGATTTTCAACCTGCTGGACCTCAACCTGCGGGGATTCTATCCCATACACGGTGGCGAGATCAGTGGTGATCTGCCGGACCAGACGCCCGCCTTTTCCTATGACAATACCAGGTTTCTCGGCGAAGATAGCCACCTGGGTTCCAATTGGTGTCCGGAAGATGTCCATACCCCCATATCCGGCCCTCTTCAGCTCTTTTGTTAAGAAAGCCTCGACACGGACTTTTCTGACACCCTCTGAAACGAATTTCTTCTCAGATGACATTATTCTTCAACCTCCCGGACGATGACCTCGATTGTTACCGTTTCGCGTGTCTTGGGTGTTGCACGCCCCATCGCGCGAGGGAAGATCCCTTTCATGCTCCTTCCCCTGTTTGCTGCTGCATGGATGATTTCTAGATTATCCGATGAAAGACCGGAATACTCGGCATTCTTCTTCACAGAATTGAGGAGGCGGATATACTCTTGTGATGCTTTCACCGGAAAACGCCCCTGACAGACAGGTCCAGAGAGCGTCTTCTGATGAGCGACTTTTCGACGGAACCGCCGAAACGGTATGGCCTTCTTCTTTGCAACAACCTCTTTTAGATAGTCAATTGCGTAATCAACGTCTTTATGCCGGATAAAGCTGGCAATCTCGATGGCGTGTTTCGGAGAGCAGTTCAGCTCATTTGCCTTGGCTCGCGCGATGTTTTCGCCTTCAATTTTCATGATATAATCTGTTCGTGCCATAGAGATCACTTCAGGGGAACGTACTTGCTTGACCTGGTCGCACCAATACCGGCACTTCCATGGGAGATCCGTCTTCGCGTCAGGGCAAACTCTCCAAGATAATGGAATACACCCTCAACCGGGATCTCGACACGCTGGAACTCTTTTCCATTGTGAATCTCAATTGTCTTTCCAACCATCTCGGGGAGAATCACCATGGCACGGCTGTGGGTTCGGATCTTCTCATCACCAGTACGGATCTTTTCCAGGAGATTCTCTTCATCCCTGGTCATTCCGCGCTGTATCTTCCTGCGCGCACGGCTCGGCATGATCGGGAGGAGATCAGATATCGACATCTCCTGGAGGGCTGGAATCGTGTATCCATGATAGGTGAACTCCTCACGCCGCCTGGGTATTCTTTTTGTCTGTTTCTTTGCCATATCTGATCACCTCTTTGCTCCTGTTCTTCGCGGGGCAATGTGGCCAACCTTTCTGCCGGCAGGTGTCCCACGTGACACAGTCTTTGGCCGTCCCGGATGCTGGTGATTGCCGCCTCCAAACGGGTGGTCGACAACATTCATTGCAACACCACGAACACGTGGCCAGCGGGTTGCCTGGGATTTGTATTTATGGTAGGCCTTCCCGGCTTTCACAAGCGGTTTCTCACCACGTCCACCGCCGGCAACGATGCCAATGGTGGCGCGGCAGTTGCTATTGAACCATTTGATAATGCCGCTGGGCATCCTGACACCCACCCTGTCCTCGGATTTTCCAATGACAAGCGCCTGCACGCCGCTTGAGCGGACGAATTTGCCGCCATCGTTTGGCCGCGCCTCGATGTTGCAGATCGCAGCCCCTGTTGGGATATCCTTGAGGAGAAGGGTGTTTCCGTTTCTCACAACCGCACCCGGACCCCATTCAACGATATCGCCGATGCCCATCCCTTCGGTGACAAGGTGGTAGCCTTTCTCACCACTGCCATGTTTGACAAGGGCTATTGGACCATGGCGTGCCGGATCGTGTTCGATGTCGATGATCGTCCCACTGACCGTTCTATCGCCTGAACCCGGATGGCGGAGATCTGATTTGTATTTGTGTGATGGAGCGCGGTAAGTGGGTCCCCCCTTACCCCGCGCCTGACTGCTGATTCGATGTCCCATGAGAACTCACCTACACGATTCCAAGACGGCTTAGGATCTCTTCTGCAGCTCTGTCATCTTCAAAGCTCACAACCGCCTTTTTATTCCCTTTATTTGTCATCATGGTATTTACTCCAATGACGGCTTTTCCGAAGGTGTTCTCGATGTCCTTCTTAATCATATCCCTGGTAGCTTCTTTTCTGACGATGAACACGAGTTTATTCTCTCTTTCCAGTGTGGCCATCGCCTTTTCCGTAACCAGGGGATAATTCAAAACCATTTCAGTTCACCTCCGAGAGTCGCTTTAATGCCGATTCTGTCCAGAGCGTAAGACGCCCGGCATGGGTGCCTGGTGCGAGGAGTTCGGCATTCAGCTCGCCTACTGTAACAGAATCAACACCAGGAAGGTTTGCTGCCGCTCGAAGCGGAGTCTCCGAGGTGATGATCAGGAGGCTCTTTCGCTGCTTGTTGCCCCGTCCACGAAGTGTTGCTCGTCCAGGTTTTCTGTTTCTGCTCATCTTTGATCGGATAACATCATCCATGACACCGAGCGCTTCCAAAACAGAGATAACATCTGACGTACGCTCCAGGTTCTCGAAATCATCTTCGACAACACTGATCACATCCTGTTCAAAGAGGTGGCCCCGGGCCCTGACAAGATCAGGGTTTGCAGTCGCTGCAATCGCCGATCTGATGGCATAAACCTTTTCCTTCTTGTTGATCTTCTCAACCAGTTTCTTTGCGGTAACCGGGGGATGACACGCGCGTCCGCCTCTTGCGTTTGGAACGCGGGCAGCACGCGAGCCATTTTTGATACGCGGGATCTGGGCGGCGCCCCGGCCGGATCCCCAGCCTTCGGCCGATGTCCGCATCCCTGCAAACGGATCGCTTCCATGAGGCTGGTACCGGGTGCTCTGCAGGGCCAGAACCGCACGCTTGATGATATCGGGGCGGTATGGTGTAGCAAAGGCTTCAGGAAGCTCGATCTCCCTCAGGGACGAACCCTCAAGTGATTTTACTGCTGCTTTCATCTCTCATTCACCCCTGTTTGCTCTCCAGGCTGACATGCTCCACAGCCGGAACCCGTATCTTGTGTTCACCCAGGCGGATTGCTGGCCGGAGCCTGACAATACGCTTTGAAGGGCCCGGGATTGATCCCTTGATCAGAACATAGTTATTCCTGACAAGGCCGTAGTGGAGGAAACCGCCATCAGGATTGACATCTTTTGCATCTGATCCGATCTTGATGATCCGCTTGTTGTATTCGGTCCTCTGCTGGTAGCCCATCTGGCCGACATTGGGCACCTGCCACCGGACATGGTGAGGTGTCCAGGGACCCAGTGTACCGATATGCCGTTTCTTCCCTCCGCGGGAGTGCTTT
Organism: Methanocalculus sp. MSAO_Arc2; assembly: GCA_003838065.1. Taxonomy (GTDB): domain Archaea; phylum Halobacteriota; class Methanomicrobia; order Methanomicrobiales; family Methanocorpusculaceae; genus Methanocalculus. The sequence continues at coordinate 5,086 of QZAC01000045.1, read as the reverse complement.
CGCTTTCGGACACTGATGCCCCAGCGCTTCACCGCACCCTGGGTACCCTTGCCACCGGTGATGGCGGTGATGTCGGCGTAGGATCCTTCCTGCATGACTGATGCAAAGTCGACATCGGTTCCAAGGAGGGACTGGGCATAGGCAAAGCGTTCTGCGATTGTCCCGCCTGCAACACGGATCTCCATAAGGTCCGGCACTTTCTTTGGAATACCTGAGATGATCTCTGGAGTTGTGTGCATGAGGAGCATGATCTCGGCAACACCGTCGGCTGCAACTGCATCATTGATCGCCTGTGTTGCGTGTTCGCGATCATGGTTCTTCGGCATGGTAATCCGCTTTGAGAGGGTTTCATCCAGTAAATTGGCCCATACCTCTGTCATGGGATGTTTTCCATAGGTGTCCTTCCGGTACGCGCGAATGGCGGCGACCTTCATCGCCGGGACTTCGACAACCGTCACAGGGACCATGATATCTTTCCCCTCACTCGGGCTGCTCTTGTGGTCGTCGACCATGATGACATGCGTCATGCCAACTTTATATCCTGCAAAACCCTGCAATACCGGTGTGCCATTATATTGTGGCCAGGATTTGTACTTTGGAACTTCACTCCTGGCTCGTTTCCGGGGGCTGAATGCAAGTGAACCTGAGCGTGGCCTATGAATTCTCGGCATGTATTCTTCAATCCTTCAATTCGTGATATATCATTGTCTTTTCTGTGAAAAGACCGTTCTACACCGCGCTGCACCCAGCCGCAACGGCTGGTAGGCGGGAGTCGTTGGCCGGAGCAATAGAGGACCTGTGAAATCGTTCTGGCTCATGAATGCTGGACGAAAGGGCTCTGCCTGATACATCAGGATGCCTGAAGCGTCTCCTTTCATGAATTGATATTTCTTTCCCGATAACGGGTTTCCCGGTCTCTCAAAGAGTTCCTGACCCTAAGCGCGCTTCCCGGACTGCCGGGAAATGGGCTCGACGGTGCGTTGGCCCGGCGCGTCAATCAGACCTGCTAGTGGTCGTCGGCCTGCGAATTGTCGCAAGCATTCACCCGCTATACTACCTTACGTAGCAGAGCCGGTTGATCTCTTTCACGCAGAAGCTACCGGTATACCAGTTGCATTCTGTGACAGCCTGATCTGGCTTCTTTATATTATTGACAGGAAGAGGTTATAAAAGTGATGAAGTCAGGGCAAGAGCTGAAGCTGTTTTATTCAAAAAAAAGGTCACCTTTCTCATTGATATATACCTGGATCGAATCCTGGACATACCGGGCATGGATTTTCTCAGGATTTGCCTCTTTTACGCGATTTATGAGGGTCACCGTATCATACCGCACCTTGATGCCACACCTCTCGGCTTCCTTATATATGGTATTAACTGCATCAAGCAGGTCTTCTTCAGCGGTAATCGTACAGAGTTCTTTCGCATCCAGGGTGTGCACAAACTCAAGCGTCTCCCGCGCCCGCCTGATATTATCTGTTGCAGATTTTTCTATCGTGCAGACATTGGCTTTGGAGGTGTTGATGAGGTCGGCGATCTGCTGCTGGGTCATCCCCTGTCTTCGATACCTGAGCACTTCCTTCTGCCTCTCGGTTAGGAGACCTTCCTTCATAAAGTACTATATTTCATCTCAAAGTTTAAACAATTTGCCTAACAGGATCCTTTTCCGGCTGGTATGAAAAGCAGTTTCAAAATGTTTATATGCCTTTTTATCAAAAAGATGGTGTTCTCAAATATTGAGAGGTGTTAGTTCTATGGTAGTAAAAGTAGGCATAGCAAAACTTGGCAATATTGCCGCGGGTGTCATGGCCGAGCTGCTCCTTGACGAGCGGGCAGACCGTGAAGATATGCAGACCTTCATGGCAACTTCCGGCACAAAGCTTCAGCCCGAGGATATCGACCGTGTCGTGACCAACATGAAGGCATGGGGACCTGATTTCTGTGTGGTTGTCTCGCCAAACGGTATCCTTCCCGGACCAACCGGCTGCCGCGAGGAGCTTGCAAAGGCAGGAATCCCGGTTGTAGTCATCACTGATGATATCACCACAAAGAAAGAGAAGTTCGAGGAACTGAAGGCGAGCACCTTCGGCTACATCATCATGAAGGGCGATGCCATGATCGGTGCCCGCCGTGAATTCCTTGACCCTGTCGAGATGGCTGACTACAACGGAAACCTGGTCAAAGTCCTTGCCCTTACCGGTGCATTCACCAAGCTCCAGGTCGAGCTTGACAAGGTGATCGATCAGGTAAAGGCAGGCAAGAAGGGTGCAGACCTCGTTCTGCCAAAGATGGTGGTCACTTCTGACAAGGCAGTTGAGGGAGAGTTTGTCAACCCCTATGCAATGGCAAAAGCACGTGCCGCATACGAGATTTCACAATCTGTTGCAGACGTCAACGTCAAGGGCTGCTTCATGACAAAGGAGTGGGAGAAGTACATCCCGATCGTCTGCTCTGCCCACGAGATGATGCGGGTTGCAGCGATGCTCTGTGAAGAGGCCCGTGAGCTTGAGAAAGCCGGAGACAGCGTCATCAGGAAGCCCCACAAGAAAGACGGCGTCCTTGTTTCCAAGACAAAACTGGTCAGCAAGCCTGAGTAAACCTCAACAATCTTTTTTTCTATACTATTAATGACGGGAGATAATCCCGGATTTTTTCTGGAAGGGTCATAACAACTGGTTCCCGGCAGATCCGCTCCATAAATGCCGAGTCGCTAATCGCATCAGGGTTTGGGTTGATCCTGGCAATCAGTGAGCAGAATGCATGCATCCCATCGTTTGCTGCAGACCCGGTTTTCTTGAAGAAGATGCCCATATTAAACGCATATGATCCAAGAGAGCGATACAGTTTGATAATCGTGATCAGACCCTGTGCAAGGACATCTGCATAGGAGATGATTTCAGGCATTGTTCTGACCGGCAGGATTCCACGGATCTCACATTCCCCTATTGGAACCGGGTTTGCGTACCAGAATATTTCTTCGCCAAAGAGATGCCGCGGCCCCCCCGTCTCCTCTTCTACAAGGTAATCCCAGTAATCCCTGTTCGCTGTCTCCTCAGATGCTTTAAGATAGAGGGCACAGAGAGCGGTTGGCAGGTGATCGGCAATTCCCTGGAGATGGGGGTGCATAAGGCTTGCACCGGCAGATGGAAGGAAATTCCAGTGTATAGACGGAAACCCCGGGTAATCCTTTAGCGATTCAGCTGATCCGATAATTGCATCCCGTATATGGGATGCTGAGAACTGATCGACCATATGCGCCTCGGTGATCACCGTCACCGTATGCCGGTCTGCAAACGGATAAAGATTAGGAAATGTCAGACTTTCTCCACGGGTGATCCATTTGCCATCAGAAAACGGCTCAGTTGAACTGAAGATATATGACCTGCAGAATGGGCAGTTTTCCGACTCATACTGGTATACTGGTGAAAAAGATGCCGGATTGATCCCCCGAATCCCCCGAAGAGGGCTGATCCTGCATGAGAGTCCGGTTGCACATTCTGTCCGGTACTCTATCCGGGAGTGTGATGACTGTATCTCAACTTTCTGGTACAGAGGCACAGTACAACAATAATCAAAATGAAGGTAAAAAACTACCGAAATAGCTGAAGAATATCAGGTTCAGCATACCATTCTGACATACTCCCACGGCTAAAGCGCGTGGGGTTCTGACGTTGTTTGGCATTCTTCAAACATTGCGTCGTGGGGTATCAGTGCTCCCATCGTACACATCTCTTTCTGTATACGATCAATCATGCTTTTTTGACGGTATGCGATATTGAATGCCGCATTTACATCAGCATGATCAACGTGCCCACAGGTTGGACACTTAAAGTTTTTTCCCGATCTTATTCCTCGACACCCACATTTTGAACAATCCTTTGATGTATATGCAGGGTCGATATAAACAACAGGGATTCCAAACATACTGGCTTTATATTCCACAAATTGTTGAAATTGATAAAAAGACCAGCTGTGTAGGGAATATTTGAAGGAATTTACCTGGTTGTTTGTATTGCGAATCCCACTGAGATCCTCTAATACAATGGTCGCATTCTGTTCTACAGCCATTTCGACAACGTTACGACTGATTTTGTGGTTAGTATCCTTTATAATTCTTGATTCTCTGTTCTCTAACTTTTTTAACTGACGATATTTGCCTTTTTTCTGCAAACGTCTACGAATAGACGAGTATTTCTTACGAGTATGCATTGCTTTCTTGCCGAATTTTTGGATTTTACCCGTGTCAGGGTTAGCAGTTACCACTATATGTCCCGTGGTATTTCGATCAATTCCTATACATGAATCTGTTTTTTTAAGTGGTTCTTCAGAAACGGTCACGGAAACATAAGCATATGTTCGATCAATTTCAATTTGATTGATTGTAACAGGGTCGTTAAAATGATACCTCAAAGAGAGATCAAGGGGAACAATGCGAATGATCTTAGTCGATGCGTCAAAATGTATGGATTGACCAGGTATAATCAATGGCACACTACGAACTTCTTTAATTGTTTTTGAACGACCATATTTTTTCAGAATTTGGTTTGATATGGCAGATTTTAATCCAATATGTTTTACATCTTTTGAAGACCGGCATTTTGGATTCTTAACTGCAAATTCCGCTATAGCAAATGCCTTTGCCAATTCTTCGCTGAAATCACGGTTATGGCGGATTTTATAAGTCAATATCATATCAATTTCGCTTCTGATCCTCAATGTACTTTTTTACAACATCCTCGGAAATATGTCCACAGGATTCAACATAATAACTACGCGTCCATAGAGAGGGGAGGCGTGTTCGCAATGGTGCAAATTCCTGACGCAGTATTCTTGATGTGTAGCTTTTCAGTTGTTGTACGACCCAATGTGGACTTGCAGTAGGCTTTGTCTTGACAAATAGGTGTATATGATCTGGCATTATCTCCATTGTTTCGATGGCAACTCCGATTTCATCTGCCTTCTCAAGGAGAAGAATACTTAATCGTTCTGAAACTGGGGATGTGAGCACTTTACGGCGGTATTTCGGACACCATATGAGATGGTATCCGATGTTGTATACCGTTGTATCTGAGTGCGTCCACCGTTCTTT
>QZAC01000044.1 GCA_003838065.1 Methanocalculus sp. MSAO_Arc2 | reverse complement strand
GTGATGAAGGAGGTCTTTGAAGAGGCAGGATATACCGTTAACCTTGTGGCCGTGGATGCAGGTCCTCTCTATGCAGGTCTTGCACGAGGTGATATTGACTTCACAACCACCGCATGGCTCCCCCACACACACAACATGTACTGGGATCAGTATGGCGACCGTCTCGATTATGTTCAGGATAATATCCCTGGAGATGCACGAATCGGGCTTGTTGTTCCACAGTATGTCACTATCGACTCAATCGAGGAGATGAACATGGAAGGGGTTATGTTCAACTGGGAGATCATCGGTATTGAGCCTGGTGCAGGCATCATGCAGGCAACTGAAGATGCTATCGATCAGTACAATCTTGAGTTTGCGCTGATCGCAAGCAGCAGTGCCGGGATGGCGGCCGAACTCCGATCAGCCATTGCCAACGAAGACTGGATCGTGGTCACCGGATGGGCGCCACACTGGAAGTTTGGCCGGTTCGATCTGAAGTTCCTTGATGATCCCAAGGGTGTCTATGGCGATGCTGAAGATATTGTTACTATCGCACGCCAGGGCCTCAGAGAGGATGATCCCGAGGCATACGGCATTCTCCAGCGTTTCCAGTGGACTGCTGAAGATATCGCAGAGGTCATGACCAGCATTGAAGACGGTGTGGCCGACGATGTCGCGGCACGCAACTGGATTTCTGAAAACCGAAACATGGTTGACTACTGGATTCACGGCTAAAGATCCAGTATTGACTGAAGAGAGGGGGATCATCTTCCCCACTCTTCCCGGGTGTATGACACCATAGCTTTTCTTATCTGTTTTTCAGGCGTTGCATCTGCAGACAATTGACCTCTTGCTCATCCACCACCGGTAGTTATATTTATAAAAAAATATATTATCAATGTATGAGATCAGACACTCGAATATTTCTGATACTCCTGGCAGTAACCCTTATCGCGGGACTCATGCTTATCATCCCTGCAGCAGCCAGGGGCCCGGGCATCAATGACATACAGCCAGGAGATACCATCTTCATCTATGAACGAGGGCTTAATCTCAAACAGCTCCGCGATGATCCC
>QZAC01000043.1 GCA_003838065.1 Methanocalculus sp. MSAO_Arc2 | reverse complement strand
GTGGTGACAAAGATAGTCATGCCTTTATTCTTCAGGGTGATGATATGATCCCAGATCCGCCGTCTCCCGGCGACGTCAAGCCCGATCGTCGGTTCATCCAGGAAGAGCACCTCGGGATCGTGGACGAGTGCCTGTGCAAGCTCAAGTCGCCTGCGCATGCCCCCGGAGTATGTTCTGACGAGATCGTCTGCACGTTCGGCAAGCTCCAGCAAGGAAAGTGCTTCGTCAGCGGTCTCGCGGGGCCTTGGTATACCATAGAGTTTTGCATAGAAGATGACATTCTCCCGCCCGGTCAGCTTTGGGTCAACTGCCATATCCTGTGGGACATAGCTGATCTGCTCTCTCACCCTCTTTGGATCGGTGAGAATCGAATGGCCGCAGATCCATGCATCGCCTGCTGTCGGGGTGAGGAGTGTCGTGAGCATCTTGACGGTCGTTGTCTTCCCGGATCCGTTTGGCCCGAGGAGGCCGAATATTTCAGAATTTATTCTGAGATCCATCTGGTTGACTGCAATAAGGCTGCCGAATCGTTTGGTTAATCCGGATATATCGACTGCTCCCAAGTATTATTACTTCCTTTTTCTCGTAGTATTGTATTGGTGTCTGGATCACATCAAGGGTAGGTACTATAGATACATGGGTGGAAAGAATGGATTGCTTTTCAACCAGGAATATAAGAAAAATAAGGTTGCATAAACAATATATGCAAGTGTCCCCCTCTCTTGTTCCCGCCTCTCTGGTCCATGTTCGTCCCGAATAACTATGGATTTACATTATGTGGATGAATGCGGAATAAATATGAATCAACTGTACCATATTGGAACTCTGAACAATAGAAATCATTTTCACAGCGGAATTCCGAGGAGATAAAGCAGGATAATGATGATTACGCCAAAGATCCCGCCGATGGCACTGATCAGGATTGTCACCAGGTTGATTGGTATGTCTGTCAGTCCGGTTGCATTGAGTATAAAGAGAATAACGATGCCGATGACAGCATTATACGCAAGATACACTCCCTTCTTCAGGAGATAGTATATGGCAATGGCAATGACAACTGCGATGAAGATGCCAAAAAGTGACCCAAACATACTGAATCTTTTCTCTTTATATATTAAAATATGCTGTTCCTTGCTGTCAGATCGTCTGCTGTCTTCTGAAGAGAAATTATCTTACCATGACTCTGCAATGCCAATCTTTATCTTTCTCCCATTCCCTTCTTGACTCGAGGTAAGAACTCATGTCACACTGGAGATGCTCAGTCTGCGGCTATATCTATGATGAGGAGATTGGAGAACCCTCCACAAAGACAAAACCAGGTACCCGTTTCGATGAACTCCCCGAAAACTGGCGGTGCCCGGTCTGTGCAGCAGAAAAATCAGCGTTTTCTCAGATCCCGGAATCCGAAACATCCGGTCCTGCCCTGTCTATGATCTGGAGGTGCACGGTCTGCAATTATCGCTATAACGAAGATACCGGAGAACCTGCTACGAATACGCCTCCGGATACGCGGTTTGCCGCACTTCCCGAAGACTGGCGGTGCCCGGTCTGCGGTGCGGCACGTGCCGTCTTTGTGATGGTCAGAAAGGATACTATCACGCATGAACAGTCCGAAAAAACCGTTTCAGACGTGATCATCGGGGAGATGGTATCAGCTGGAATTGATCTCATCTTCGGCCTCCCCGGCACCTCGTCACTTGGGCTTGTGGATGCGATCCGGAAGAACGGGAAAGTCCGCTATATTGTTGTCCGGCATGAAGAGGCAGCGGCGATGGCAGCATCTGCCTATAACAAGCTCACCGGCAGAATCGCCGCCTGCCTTACTATTGCAGGCCCCGGTGCTACAAACCTTGCAACCGGCCTCTATGATGCAAAAGAGGATAGAGCATCTGTTCTCTCCTTAAATGGCCAGGTTGAGGTACAGTACACCGGAGAATATGGTATGCAGGAGATTGACCAGGACGCCTTTTTCCGTCCGATTACAGTGTACAACAACACGCTATCTGACCGGAAGATGACGCTTCTTCTCCTCTCACGGGCGATCCGGTACGCCAGGATCCGCCATGGCGTCGCCCAGCTCTCGATCCCAAACGATATCCAGAAACAGCCCCTGGATCCTTCGATCTGCAGGCGTGAGGTGATCATCCCTGAACCAGCCGTCATCCCCGATGCGAAAGCTCTCAAAGAGGCAGCTGAAGCGATAGAGGCAGCAGAGAATCCGGTTGTGCTCGCCGGGTTTGGGGCATATGATGATGGAGCAGCTGTACTCCGGTTTGCAGAACAGATCGATGCTTCGATCCTGACGACGTACCGGGCTAAGGGCATCCTCCCTGAAGACCATCCCCGGGTGATCAGCGTGCTCGGCTCAGTCGGATCGCCGCAGGCCCGCTTGTTGGCAGAACGGGCAGACCTGATCATCTGCTTTGGTGTCGGTTTCTCGAAGTTCACAAACGTCCCGCTTGAGAGCCGGATCATCCAGGTCGATACAAACCCCCTCCGCCTGGGTGTCGGGAGCCAGACGATCCCGCTCTGGGGCACCTGCTCGGAGACGATCCCCCTCCTTTCGCAGATGGTTTCAAAGAAGACCCGCCCAGGTCTTTCAGATGAGATTGCCGGTATGAAGAAGGCCTGGTTCGATCAGCTGGATCTCGAAGCTGATCCCCATGCAGTCCCGATCCGCCC
>QZAC01000042.1 GCA_003838065.1 Methanocalculus sp. MSAO_Arc2 | reverse complement strand
CAAGCTCCTTCGGTTTGCAAATGAGGCATATGATCAGGGTGGTCTTCTCATCCAGGAGGATCTCGCGTTACTCCTCACAACCAGTATTCGGACAATACAACGTGATATGCAGGAGATGCGTAACCAGGGTATTGTTGTACCAACTCGTGGCGAGATCCAGGATATCGGACCCACTGTATCCCATAAAACCCAAATCATTGAATTCTATCTCAAAGGATACGAATACACCGAGATCGAACAGCGTACCCGCCATACAGGCGACTCAATTAAGCGGTATATCACCGGGTTTTCGAAAGTCATTCTGCTCTCAGACAAGGGATATGATCGCCTCCAGATCAGAGAGCTGACAAACTTCTCTGAAAAGGTAATTGACGAGTATCTGGGCTTATATGCAACCTATAAAGAGATCGGAGCAGATCGGATCGCTCAGATCACCACGTCATCCGGGAAAGATTTCGAGGCGAAAAAAGGGGGTCGGGGGGACAGCCTGTGACATCCGCCGCCTCATCTCCTGGAAAGGGCATTCAGGGTGAGATTAAACATCTCCTTGAAGAGCAATATTCGTTCGTTGGCGGCGACAGGGTGCAGAATATGCTGATCGACGATCTGATCAGGATCTTCCAGCAGTATTCCCGTGATCCCTGGAATCTGGAAATGGGAGAGACCCTCTGGTTTGCTGTTCATATGGATGAAAAACCCGGTCCCGGCAAGAAACTTGCACAGATGAGAGTTGTTCCTGTGATCCTCTCCGTGACGCACGAAGATGATAAGAAGCTGCGAGCAAACGGCTATTCAGCCAAAGAGGTCCGAAGATATCGTGTTGCCCGATTGTTACGTGAAGCATATCACCAGAAAGGTGTCCTGACCCAAGCCGATGTGGCTGAGCTGATTGGGGTGAGTGCTGGAACGATTGGAAAGGATATCCGGGAATATCAGGCTGAACATGGAGTTGTCCTGCCCTATCGGGGGACAATCCATGATATCGGTCCATCGCTCACGCATAAGAAAGTGATTATCGAGAAGTTCCTCAAGAACATTCCAACACCCGATATTGCACGGATTACTCAGCACACTGAGGAGGCCTGTGACCGATATATCAAGTCATTCAAGAAGGTGAGGATGTTGTTTGGGAAGATGAAACAGTTTGAAATTGCCCGAACTCTGGAAATGAGCGAACGACTGGTTCAGGAGT
>QZAC01000041.1 GCA_003838065.1 Methanocalculus sp. MSAO_Arc2 | reverse complement strand
CCATAGAGGGCAATCTGTCTCATCATAGATCTATGGGCACCAAAACAGTATAGAAGTTGTGATAACTCCATCATGATTGTATAAGAATCAGGTGCGGTCAAATCCTTTTACAATGCCGACAATAAGTGCGATAACCGGTATCACCTCGAGCCTGCCAAGCCACATCAGGAGGATAAAGAAGATCTTGCCGAGATCAGACATATCTGGTGAGATGTGGCCGGTAGAGATCCCATTGTTGCAGACGGCAGTCACGACATCGAAGATGACATGACTGGAATCATACCCCGGACCTTCAAACTGGAGGATGAGGATGGTGCTTAAGAAGATAATCACAAAGTAGAGAACAATAACCAGGATATTTTTAGAGACTTCATACTCTGCAATCATCTTGGGGATGCTCCGTCCTTCATGGCGGAACGGGACAACGGCCCGGCCCGAGAAGAAGATCCTCCGGAACCACCAGATCAGACCTTCATAACAGATGATCGCCCGCCCAAGTTTTATCCCGCCTGCGGTGCTCCCGGATGCCCCGCCAATAACCATCAGACCCGTCAGGAAGAAGATAGTCGCCTTGGGCCAGAGAGAGGGATCAGTATTCTGAAACCCGGTTGTGGTGGCTGCAGAGACCGTCATAAACAACCCGTGCCGGATGGAATCAGAAACCTGCAGACCGCCGAGGTTGACGAGATCATAGGTGACAACAAGAATGCCGATTGCTATGATTGAGAAGAGAAGAACAGGCTGGAGGTCGCGGAAGAACGCATGGACACGTTTTGCATACAGCATGAAGTATAATTTAAAGGGGAGCGCGCCTGCGATCATCACCGGAATAAGACAGAGTTCCATGAGATAATTGTTATAATGAGCAATCCCCCCATCATACATGGTGAAGCCGCCAGTTGCTATGGCTACAAGACCAAGGTTCAATGCATCCCAGAGACCAACGCCAGAAAGCATCACAAGACCGATACCAGCCAGCGTCAGCACACCATAAATCTTCCACATCTCTCTTCCCGTATCGACCACGCTCGGCATGAATGCCTCAGAACGCGCTTCCGATCGGTACAGCTCCTTCTGGACAAGCCCGGATCGGTGAAGCATGGTGACGGTGAATGCCACAATGCCTATCCCACCGAGCCACTGCATAAAAGACCGCCAGAAGAGGATTGTTTTTGGGAGATCATCCAATCCCTCTACCATCGTAAGACCGGTTGTGGTCCATCCCGACATCGCTTCAAAGACACTGTCAACATAGGGCATCCCGCAGATGATATAAAACGGAATTGCTCCGATAAGAGAGGCAATCAGCCATATCATGGCAACAGCACTGATAGCAACCGAAAGGCGTGCCTGTTTCCTTGGGTGGGGGATGGTCCTGAGAAAACTGCCCAGAATGAAGAAGAGAAGGGGGACTATCCCCATTGGGATGAGGAGATCCCATTCTGAATAGATGAGTGCAATAATCAGCGGTGCTGTTGTTGCAAAAGCCAGGAACTGGAGGATCCCACCGATATCACGGGCGATGATCGAGAAGTGCTCGGTCCTGTCCATATCAGGTTAATGGTTGCGTGTATCCTGATAAATACTATCACCGTTCAATGTGTTTGTTTTTCAATGCCGCATCTCCTGCAGATAACATGCCATGCAATAAGGAGGGCAATGACATTTGTGGCAGACACCAGCCTTCCCGGGAAGAAGGGGAGGGCACAGACCGTGGTCTGCGCTTCGATGCTCTCTTCAAGTGACCGTGCAAATCCATAAGGGAGATATCCATCCAGAGCAAGCGAAACAAGACGGCGGTTATCCAGAAAAACCTCCCCAGCATTGATACAGAATGGCCCGTCCTTTAATGGTATAATCCGGGACACATCAAGGATGAAGGGAACCCTGGGGAGGAAAATATCCGGATCATTCTGGAGGAGTGAGACTTTGTAGACCGGAGGATCCCTATCCGGTGCCGTGATGCTCTCCTGTATCCGGACAACCATATCTGCATAACCCCGCTGAAATGCCACATATTTCTCATAATCAGGTTTTCTCTGTTCTATTTCTGCCAGGACGTCATCTTCAGAATGGCCCCGTTCATGAACATCGCGCTTAACCTTCCAGGCATATTTCACCTCCTCATCGGGATCGATATAGATCGAGAGGTCGATCATCTGCCGGATCTCTTCATTAAAGAGAGCATGCAGGCCCTCCAGGATAATGATGCCACTTGGCGAAAACGGGACTTCAGGGTCAAAAGTACCTCTTTCATGGTTATAGACCGGTTTTTGTATTGGCTGGCCCTGTTTCAGCTGGGCGATATCCGATGCAAGCCGATCGAACCGGTTTGCATCCGGGTGCAGCGGAGTGATCTGGTATTCTGCTCGTTTTTTTCGGTCATATCGGTGATAATCATCCAGCGTCATGGTTGTGACGATCGATGGGCCAAGGATTATCCGGATAATTCTGGTAAATGTTGTCTTCCCGGATCCGCTGTCCCCGGCAACGCCGATGATGAACGGGACGTCAAGATCATTGACGATATCCTGAAATACAGATGGCATAGCATATCTGGTTTCCCGCACATCAATAATCCTCCCCTGTCACTCCCATGCATCAAGGCGCATCTGACCCGACGCTCCTCGTGGCGGACCTGCGATCCGGCCAAGGACAGGCTGGATCCGCTCCGGTGAAAATCCAAACTCTTCACACAGGATCAACAGAATGAGATCGGGATCAGGAGGTTTGAATACCGGTCTGTATTCAATTGTGGGAGGAGAGAGGAAAAACTCAAGGATCGGATCGAAGTCGAGATCGGGTGCTTTTTCATTGACAACATCATAAAACCGTCCTTCACGGACGATTTTTTCTGCTTTTTTCGGTCCGATGCCGTGGATTCCTGCGTTAAAATCCGTCCCGACAAGAATGGCAACCTGGATGAGCATCTCACGAGTCATCCCAAGCCTCTGGAGGAGTTCAGAGAGCACAATCCGTTCGGGAGATACGGTCACCTGCTTGCCCTGTTGCCTGCGCTTCCCTGAAACAGTAAGATTTCGAATAAGTACCGGTGCCCCAAAAAGAAGTGAATCATAATCCTGCGATACCGAATATGTGGCAATTCCCTGGCTGACAAGGGCCGCAGACTGCGCTTCGCCTTCAGATGGTGCTACCATCCAGGGCACTCCAAGGGCGTCAAGGAGCCTCTGGCTGCTTTCGATGATGAAGCGATCGATTTTTGAAGATCTTGTTGCCGCGCGGTATGCAGCCTCGGTATCCCCCCGCTTCAGGGCATCTGCCCACTCCATTTCCCCTGCTGATCTGAGTGTGCGCCTCTCTGATATCGTCCGCTGCTTGAACTCTGGTGGCGGGCCGTCAAAGATATAGAATGGCTGGATTTCATGTTCAAGAAAATATGCGGTGCGAAAGAGGATACCGGAGAGATGGGAGGTTACTCTCCCCTGGTCATCCTGAAGGGGCGTTCCGTCTGCCTGCCTGATGATTGAAAGAAACTGGTAGAGGGCATTATGGGCATCGATCGCCGCCACTCCACCAAGATCACTCCACTTGACCGGATGACGGCACCCTTCCAGTAGAGATCGCAGTGGAACTCCCATTCTTTCACCGCTTACCGGTACATCCTGCGTGTCAGGTTATCAATGATCTCGCCAAGTTGTTCAACAGTTCTGTCATATTTACGGTTGAGACTGGTAGATATCTCCTCGAGGTTGACACGCATCGTCCTCTCACGTGCAATGATATTCTCCTCAAGACGGCGGATTTTCATCCCGAGGGAGAGGAAAAGGCCACCGAATGCAAGCATCATTAATGTCGCTCCAACCATGATCGTTATGTCCTGCCAGAGACGGATGACGAGCATCAGCGTTGAGAGCACAAGCACAATGATCAGGATCATATCCCAGACATAATCACGAAGATCCATGTTTTACCATAAGAAGAACCATAATAATTAAGCTACCTATCTGGAGCAGACTATATGGAACGACGAAACCTTCCTGCCGCTATCGGCATGCCGATCATCCTCTTTGCCGTTATCATTGGTGGAGTCCTTCTTGCAGCTCCTGTCGAAGATGCGGGGTTAACCGCTTTTGAAGACCCTGAATCAATGGCAAACCCGTTTATCTTCCTTGCCATCATCCTGATTTTCACATCGATCCTCCTCCTCCTTATCCGCGCTGCAAAACAGAACCTGATCAGCCTTATCATCGGGGGTGCGATTCTTCTCACATATGTCTATGTATTTTCCGCGATCCTCAACCAGATTGTTGACGGTTTCCTCACCATAGCCGGCGCCATCGCTCTGGCAGGTGTTGCCGGGGCACTCCTGTTCTGGTATCCACGGTGGTATGTGATTAACTGCCTCGGCATTGTTCTTGCTTCCGGGGTTGCTGCCATCTTCGGCGCTTCGCTTTCCGTACTTCCTGTTATTATGTTACTTTCGATCCTGGCCATCTATGACTGGATCTCGGTGTACAAGACAAAACATATGATCACCCTGGCAGAAGGCGTGATGGAGCAGAAGATGCCGATCCTCTTTATCATTCCAAAAGAGCGCGGGTACACCGGATCGTATGAAAATATTGCAGATGCACCGGTCGATCAAACAACAGACCATGCAAAAAAGGAGCGGGCGACATTTTTGATGGGGATGGGTGATGCGATCATGCCCGCAATCCTGGTCATCTCAGCGTTTACGTTTATTGGAAATCCAGTACCTGCTGCAGGAGCGGCAATCGGGACCTTTATCGGGCTTGCAGTGCTCCTTCATATGGTATTCTCAGGACGGCCCCAGGCGGGACTCCCGCCTCTCAACGGCGGGGCTATTCTTGGTTTTCTTGCTGGATGTGCCCTTGTCTCCGAGTGGTCATGGGTGCTCGCTCTCTGAGTACTGCTTCAAGCACCTCGTCGACGCCTGAGCCGGTCACCGTCGACATATTTAATACACCCTCATATTCTGCCAGATCGGATTTTGTAGCGGCAATGATGACAGGTACATGAGCAAAACTCTGGATCTCTTCAAGGAGCAGCTGCTGGGTATCGAGATCATAGCCGCAATGCTCGCTTGGGTCGAGGATAAACAGGATAACATCAGCTACATAGATGAGGGCATTAAGCGCCTGGCGTTCGATGATATTGCGCTCTCTTTCTCCCCCGGCATCAAGGATACCGGGAGTGTCAATGAACTGTACACGTTCACGCCAGGAGAGTTCGCGGTGACCCACGATGACCCCTTTTGTGGTAAAAGGATACGACGCCACCTCAGGAGTCGCTGTTGATACGAGCCTTATGAACGAACTCTTCCCGACATTTGGATATCCGGCAACAACAATCGTGAATTCATCCGGTGATACAACCGGGAGTTTTCTCAGGATATTTCTCGCATCATTTAAAAACCTGAGATCTGCATCTATCTGGTGTACAACCGATGCAATCCGGGCCACCGCCTGTTTCCGTATGGCAAGAGAGTCCGGCGACCGGCGCATAGATTGTGCAAGGTCCATCCCGATATCCCGGGTATGCCATGCCGCCCAGCCAACCGCACCAAACTTCTTTCTCATCTCTTCAATGCCAAAGAGAATATCAACGAGATCACGGTAAAACGGAGGGAGGGAGTCAATCTGTGGGAAAGACTGGATAATGGCAACCAGCCTGTCATGGACCGACTGGGTGACCGCCCTGACAAATTCTTCGTTGGCACGATTCCTATTCCGCTTCTCGCGCATCTTCTTTGCTGCACGGCGGAAACTACGGTCAAGTATCTCATCTGCGGTCGGGACTGTCGGTATTGTATCAAACATTGGATCAGGTTCACCATGCTCTTTATCAGGATATAAATGAACAATCATTATGGATCTTTCACTCATCCAGAAAGATATTCTTATAACATTAATCTCCCTCTATCATCAACATTCTCATCCGATAAAAGGTGAGGAGATCGCCGAGATCATCAGGAGGAATCCTGGCACTGTCAGGAACCAGATGCAGGCATTAAAGGCGCTCGGACTCGTTGATGGTATCCCCGGCCCTAAAGGCGGATACCATCCAACATCGCGGGCATATACAGAACTCAATATCAGGCAGAGTGATGAAGAGGCATCGGTGGCCATTTCACGAAACGGAGTTCCCATTGAGGGGATCCAGGTGACCGAGATCGGCTTTACGACCCTTTGCCATCCCGATCTCTGCCATTCACTTGTCAAGGTTATCGGTAATATCAGGCATTTTTCTATTGGTGAAGAGATTACCATTGGCCCAACACCGGTCAATAAACTGATGATCCGTGGGGAAGTTTTTGGCCGTGACGAGATCCAGGGTGCGCTCCTCATATCCATATCAGAGATGACCTCGCTACCAAAAAAATCGATCCGCCACTATATGAGCTCCCCTCTCATCAGCATCCTCCCGGGAAAAACAATTCGCGAGGCAATCGCCACCTGCACACAACACCGTATCCATGGCCTTCCGGTTATCAGTGATGGAAAACTACGTGGAATCGTGACACTCACCGATATTGCACGGGCACTGAACGATGGTATACCTCTTGAATCTGCAATCGATCTCATCATGACCCATGATGTCATTGAAGTACCGGCCAGTACCCGCCTCTACGAGGTGATACGCAGGTTTAAAGAACGCGAGATCGGCCGGCTGATCGTTGTTGAAAACGGAGTCCCTGTTGGCATCCTCACTCAATCTGATATTATCCATATCTTTCCTACATTATAACGTGATTCGCCTGGAAAATTGGAATAGTTTAAATAGTTATCAGCCAACCTTCATTCTATGACAAAGGCGTTTGCTCGCACGCTCCGGCGAAAGAAGATCATGAGCAGTGACGGCAAAGTGATCGGACAATTAAAAAATATTATTATTGACGTTGAAACCGGCCAGGTAATGAACCTGATCGTTAAACCAGATACCGGATTTGACACCTCAAACTATAAACTCGATGACAATTGTATGATCATTCCATTCGAAGCTGTCAAAGATATAAAAGACTACATCGTGGTTGATCGCTATATGCTCAGGTGAACGTGTTCAGCCGAAACGGCCAAGGAGAGAGAGAAGGCCATCAGAGCAGCCGTCACCATACCCGCGTTCTGTTATCAAATCAGCAATTTTTTTCAGCCGGGGACTCCCATTTGCCATTGTGAGTGCGTAGCCTGCCACTTCAAGCATCTCATAATCATTGTCTGAGTCCCCGACCGCAACAAAATCATGTGCAGAAAGTGAGAGGAGGGGAGCAAGTTCAGTAAGCGCCGTTCCTTTTGAGATGCCGGGCGTCTGAAGATGAATTGCAAAACCGGTGTCGATCACCCTCACAGGGAGATCTGACACAACAGAACGGACCTCATCCACCGAAACGTCCCGGGCAAATGCCACATCAGCATACCGCAGTTCCATACTGTAGGGGATCAGTTCTCTTTCCTGTTTTTGAAAATGTGTTACAAGGTGATCATAGGCACGGAGACAGGCAGACCGGTCCCCTGACACCTGCGGGGGTTCCTGAAACCCTCTCTTCATTACGCCACCGTTTTCACCGATGACAGCGCCGCTGGTTCCGATCATCTTTGCGATTGCATCAAGGAAACAGAGTGTGTTTCCTGATGCCAGCACAACCGGAATACCCCGATCAATATAGAGACGGAGCGTCTGAATCGCGCGGGTATTGATTCGCCGGTTCTGATCAGTCAGGGTCCCGTCGATATCGCAGACGACAGCTTTCAGCACGGTTTAATACCTGCCTTCTCGACCATAAATGTCGCTTCCCCTTCCGGAAGGTTAGGGCTGTCGACGAGCCGTGCAATCCGTTTACCGGCCTTGCTCTTCCGCAGATACAACCGGAATGTCGCTGTATGCCCGAGAATATTTCCCCCGATTGGCTTTGTCGGGTCCCCAAAGAAGACACCCGGGTTTGACATGACCTGGTTTGTCACAAGAGCAACCCCATTATGTTCGTCAACAAGTTTGAACAGGTCATGCAGATGCCGGTTCAGTTTCTGCTGCCGTGTTGCAAGCGTCCCGCGACCAGCATACTCTGCCCGGAAATGGCCGGTGAGCGAATCGATGATGAAGAGACGGACCGGTTTGTCGCTCTCTTTCTTCTCATTCGCAAGGTCTCGAGCCGTATCAATGAGGAGCATCTGATGATCTGAAGTGTGTGCCCGTGCAATATGAATATTGGAGAGGAACTCATCAACGGTCCCCACTTCACAGTCGACCTCGAGGCCCTCGACCATCTGGGCAATGCGTTCGGGCCTGAAGGTGTTTTCGGTATCAATAAAGATACAGCTTCCTCCAAGGCCCCCACATTCTTCCGGGAGCTGGCAGTTAACGGCCATCTGGTGGACTATCTGGCTCTTTCCAGATCCAAACTCGCCATAGAGCTCGGTGATTGCCTGGGTCTCGATTCCTCCCCCAAGGAGATCATCAAACTCAGGCACCATGATCTGGAGTTTTCTGACCTGCTGTCTCCTTTGAAGGACATCTGTTCCTGTCTTGAACCCGCCGATATCGGCCATCTCGCGGGCCCCTTTGATCATCTTCTTCGCAGTTGCCTCACCAGTCTCAGCCGCTTCAGCAAGATCAACCGGGGATGCAGTCGCAATACTCTCAATCGTAACATACCCTGCTTCCCGGAGGCGGTCGGCTGTCGCCGGACCGACACCAGGAAGATCTTCCAGATCAAGTACAGACATCTTCTAAACTCCTATTACTGAGATATAATTGTAATCTTTACATGGAGAGGTTATGAATGCCCGACCATGGGGTGCGAAAGTGAACTGGATGAGATCACCTTCCTTCATATCCATCTCCAGCGGGATCTATGTGTATTGGTTCTGCAGAATCGATAATAAACCGTCTCCCGGATAATCGTCCTTTCAGCCGGAAACGCGATGCCAGAGGGAGGTTTGGACCTTCAAGAATATAGAGGCCATCTCCCCCGCTGATCGCCAGACCCTCTGGTGAGAGTACGATCACCCCTTCGATCTCACGGTCTGTGTACGACTCATGGATCACACGGACGGCACTTTGAAACCCGACAGAGAGTTCAACATCGCCATACCTGTTCAACCGTGCACCTGCGTTGTAGACTTCAATTATTTCACCGGAGAGGATCGAATCGCGGGCACGCTCCCCCCAGATGACAATCCTGAGGCCGCCTTCAATGAAGAGGTTTCGCACCCATGAAGGATCGCCTCTGCGGGTCGTAAACGATCGTGGAGGATGAAGTGTCGTGATCCTGCCCCGGACCGAGTACGTCCCCTGATCCAGTACCTTATCGGCCGGTGTGAAGAGAATGTTGATCTCCTGGTCAAGCACGGTGATCCGGGTTTCTTCATTGGCCAGGTACTCAACGCCTTCCTCTGATGATCGCCGTGTTGCACCCTGTATGCTGATGGATGAACCTTCAGAAAGACCATTGAAGTGCGCAGGGTCCCATGTGACAAGCCTGGCGCAGCCGGTCGAATCCCCGATGATTGCCTCCTGAATAGTGCCGGTGTCTCCGTCCTTTCTTGTAAATGACCGGGGAGGCTCAATAGCCAGTACCCTGGCATCAATATCAGAACCGGGAGCAATTGATCGCTCAGTCCTGCCGGAAAGCTGGATCAAAACGGCACTTTCCCTCACAGCGAGGGCATGCACCTCAGTCCTCCGCCCCATTTTTGGCCGGCCGATCACCTCCAGAACGGTGTCTTCCTCCACTTCACCGACACCTGCTGCCATCTCGTCCCACAGGACAACCGGTACCGTGCCGGTTTCATCGGCGAGATCGATCCTGGCAACACATCCTGTTGATCCATCATCACGGGTAAACTCTTTTGGCTCACGTATACTGACTATCCTGCCAAAAAAAGAGACAAGGGATGGCGACGGGGTGATGGCACCTATCTTCTGGTGGCTCCTCCCGGCACCCTCAACAACCAGCAGGGATGCGGCAGTTTCATCTATCGCATTGCCATACGAGGCTATAGTTTCCTTGACCCGCCGGTCAAACTCTTCTCTGCTGAGGATATCGTCAACAAGCGCGTAATGAAACCTCACAGGTATCCTCTTATTCCTGCTGCCATGACGGAATTGCCATCATGGCACAGAGATCATCAATGGTCTCTCCTCGCCGGATGATCTCTGCACGATCACCTTTCACCATCAGTTCGGGGGGCCTTGGCCGCCCATTATATTGCGAGGACATGGCAAAGCCATATGCTCCGGTATCCAGCACTGCGATAAGATCACCTGCCTCGGGTGTCGGCAGGAGACGATCGTGTGCAAGAATATCTCCGGTCTCGCAGATGGGACCGGCAACGGTCACCTCCTCTTCACCAGGACGATCTGCCTTGTTTGCCATGATCACTTCATGCCATGAATCATACATCGCCGGCCGGATCAGGAGGTTGAACCCTGCATCAACGTTTGCAAACGTCTTAAATGCCCGTTTCACAGAGTTCACCCTTGTAAGGAGCACAGTGGTGTCCGCAAGGAGCCAGCGGCCGGGTTCAACCCAGAGTTCCGGTGAGATGCCGATCCTCTCAATCCCCTCAAGAAATACTGGCATGACAGCGGCGGCATACTCTTGCGGTGTCGGGGCAACATCGGTTGCCCTGTGGTAGGGTACTCCAAGACCACCGCCAATATCCAGAAACTCCAGGTTGACACCGATATCGGTCACCTCTCCGGCAACGTCTGTCATCACCCCGGCTGCACGGGCAAAGGGTTCGACATCAAGGATCTGGGACCCGATATGGCAGTGCATCCCGACCGGGACAATATACTGTGCATCGATTGCTGCCTGGTATGCGGCAAGGATCTCGTCTGCCGGGATCCCAAACTTCGTTGTGGCAAGGCCTGTTGCGATCTTTGGATGTGTTGGGACCTCAAGCGCTGGGTTAACACGAAATGCAATGTTGACGGTCTTTTTTTGATCTGATGCCACCTTTGAGAGCTGGTGCAGTTCATCGAGTGAATCGACTGAGACCCGTACGCCAGTTTCAACCGCCTGCCGTAAATCTTCTGATGATTTCGAACTTCCATTGAAGAGGAGGTGTTCAGGCCTCATGCCTGCGCGGAGGGCGAGTTCAAGTTCTCCGGAAGAGAAGACATCCGCACCGGCGCCGAGTCCTGCAAGTGCCCGGAGAACGGCAAGGTTTCCATTCGCTTTTGCTGCAAAAAGGAGTCTGGTGCGAGGGTAATAACTGGAAAGTGCTGATGCAAAGCTTTCGTAGTTTGAAAGGATCTGATCTTCGTTTGTTACAAAGAGCGGTGTTCTGTACTGTGCTGCAAGATCCACAAGGTCATGCATTCCGGTCATCAGGTGGCCGTTTTTGATCGAGAGGTGGGATGGAAGCGCAAGACTCATGGGCCCATCGCCTCCATGCGTGTAACTGCTTCTGTGATCCTCTCAACTGAGCGGGTGATCGCAAACCGCACATAGCCTTCTCCGCTTGCACCAAATCCGATCCCGGGGGTTGCAACGATCCCGGCCTCATCAAGGAGACGGGCAGCAAATGTCATCGAGTCATCGACCTTCAGCCATACATAGAAGGTCGCTTTCGGAGACCGTGCATCATACCCGAGGCTCGTAAGGCCACTGACAAGAATGTCCCGGCGCTCCTTATAGATCCGGCAGGCATCGGCAATACAGTCCTGCGGCCCGGTGAGAGCCGCAACACCGGCAAGCTGGATTGCGTCAAAGGCACCGGAATCAATATTTGTCTTGACACGTCCAAGTCCTGCGATGATGTCTTTGTTCCCAACAGCCATCCCAAGCCGCCAACCGGTCATATTGTAGGTCTTTGAGAGCGAATGCATCTCGATGCCAACCTCGAATGCGCCATCTGCCTCAAGAAACGACGGAGCCCGGTATCCATCATATGTGATCTCAGAGTATGCATTGTCGTGAACGACAACGATATTATGCTCGCGTGCAAATGCGACCACCTCATCAAAGAACGCCATAGGAGCTACAGCAGCTGTTGGGTTGTTTGGGTATCCAAAGAAGAGTAGCCTGGACTTCCTGAGTGTATCTGCCGGGATTGCATCAAGATCCGGGAGAAAATCAGTCTCCTCACGCAGGGGGAGCGGGTGGCAGATCCCCTCGGCAAAGAGGGTCGAGGTCTTATAGACCGGGTACCCGGGATCTGTTGCAAGAACTATATCGCCCGGGTTAACAAATGCCTCGGGGACATGTGCGATCCCCTCTTTTGAGCCGATCAGGGTGATCACTTCTGTAGCCGGGTCTGCCGTGACGCCGAACCGGTTTTTATACCATGCAGAAACCGCTTCGCGATAGGTGGAGAGGCCAAGGTAGGAGGGGTAATGGTGTGTTGCAGGATCATGTGCAGCCGTGCAGAGTGCATCGACAATATGCGGCGGAGTCGCAAGGTCGGGATCGCCGACACCAAGATCGATAACATCGACACCTGATCGGATCTTTGCTTCTTTCATCTCATCGATACGTGCAAAAAGATAGGGTGGAAGATTGTCAAGTCTGTCTGCGTACATCATGGGTACTGTTCAATCTTACGGTACTTAAGAATCACTGACAGGGCTGGTATATCCCCATGACAAAAGATTATTTTTTATCGGGACAATACGTTGAGATCAGACGAGCGATGAAGAAGAGACGCCCTATTTACCTGGATAATGCAGCCACAACCAGAACCCATCCCGATGTGGTATCCGCGATGCTTCCGTATTATACCGAGCATTTCGGCAATCCTTCATCACTGTACGATCTGGCTTTCGCCTCGCGCACCGCAATAGAAGAGGCACGGGAGAAGGTGGCAGCAGCAATCGGTGCAGCGCCTGGTGAGATCTATTTTACCTCCGGAGGAACAGAGTCGGATAACTGGGCGATCCGCGGGGCTGCCTCTGCGCATGCAAAAAAAGGGCGGCATATTATAACGTCCGTAATCGAACACCATGCTGTATTGCATACCTGCAAAGCCCTTGAAAAAGAAGGGTATGAGGTCACCTACCTCCCGGTGGATCAATACGGACGGGTGAAAACAGACGAGGTCGAAGCGGCTATCCGCCCTGATACGATCCTCATCTCGGTGATGCTTGCAAATAACGAAATCGGAACAATACAGTCGATTGGAGAAATAGGGAAGATTGCCCGATCAAACAAGGTAATCTTTCATACAGACGCTGTCCAGGCAGTCGGCCACATTCCAGTCGATGTGTCTCAATTGGAAGTTGACCTCCTCTCGATATCAGCGCATAAATTCTGTGGACCCAAGGGAATCGGTGCACTCTATATCAGGAAAGGAACACGCATTGCCACACTGATGTATGGCGGGGCACAGGAGAAGCGACGGCGTGCCGGGACCGAGAACGTTCCCGGGATCGTCGGGCTTGGGGTTGCCATCGAACGAGCTGTATCCATGATGCCGGATAAGGCGGCGCATCTCGCCCGTTTGCGTGACCGCCTGATCAACGGGCTGTCTGTGATCCCGGAGAGCCAGCTGACCGGCCACCCAGAAGAGAGGCTTCCCAATAACGTAAGCTTTATATTCAAATATATCGAGGGAGAATCAATCCTCCTCCTCTTAAACAGCCATGGGATCGCAGCATCAACCGGGAGCGCATGTACATCGGATTCCCTTGATCCTTCACATGTCCTCCTCTCCTGCGGACTTCCCCACGAGATTGCTCATGGATCCCTTCGGCTGACACTGGGGGAGGAGACGACTGAAGAAGAAGTGGACTATGTCAGTCATGTTGTTACGGACGTGGTTCAACGGCTTCGCGA
The DNA here is from genome assembly GCA_003838065.1 of Methanocalculus sp. MSAO_Arc2. Taxonomy (GTDB): domain Archaea; phylum Halobacteriota; class Methanomicrobia; order Methanomicrobiales; family Methanocorpusculaceae; genus Methanocalculus. The sequence continues at coordinate 5,664 of QZAC01000041.1, read as the reverse complement.
CATGTCCCCGCTGACACCGGCAGAGCTCCGGAGCCGATGAAAAGACGCTCAGGTGATGAACAGATGTACTCAGAAAAAGTGATGGACCATTTTGCACACCCCCGCAACCAGCGCGAGATTTCCGATGCCGACGGCATCGGAGAGGTGGGAAACATGAAATGCGGAGATATCATGCGGATCTTCATAAAAATCAGTGACAACCATATCACAGATGCCGCTTTTCAGACCTTCGGATGTGGTGCCGCAGTTGCCTCTTCCTCAATGGCAACCGAGATGATCAAGGGTAAAACCCTTGAAGAGGCATGGGAAGTATCAAACAGGGCAGTTGCTGAAGCGCTTGAAGGACTCCCCCCCCAGAAGATCCACTGTTCTGTCCTTGCCGAGGAGGCGATCCATGCTGCAATCAATGATTACCGGAAGAAGCAGGGGCTGCCACCCTGGGAGGAGAAGGCTGGTTCATCTTATGAAACAACGGATGCCGGGGATTGAGAACCGTTCCGAATCTTTTTTACCTGCGCCTGCATCTATTGGTATGATGCGCGTATGGTTTCACCAGGAATTATACTGATACTCTGCACAGCACCTGAAGAAGAGGCCGAATCTATCGCAAGGACGATAATCGGTGAACGGCTTGCTGCCTGTGTAAGCATCTCCCCTGTCCGATCAGTGTTCCGCTGGGAAGGGAAGGTGGAATGTGATGAGGAGCACCTCATGATCTGCAAGACAACTGCAGAAAAGAGCGGAGATCTGATCAGGAGAATTGAAGAGATCCACTCCTATGATGTCCCGGAAGTAATCGCTTTGCATGTCCATGACGGGAACACCTCCTACCTAGACTGGGTCAGGTTCGAGGTGGCGGGATGAGACTTGAGCGCTATACCGGCACCATGTATACAAATGGTGTTTTCTCTGACATCGATGACCAGATCGTGTGTGAGGATACTTTCACACTGTATGTAAATAATACACAACTCCTGAAAATGGTTGCTTCAGACGACCATCTCCGCGAACTCGGTGCAGGATTTGTGATCTGTTCACATATAGCAGATCATATCCAGAATGTCACAGTCTGTGATGATAGGATCTATGTAGATGCAGAGGTCACCGGGGATTTCCAGGAGATACTTGAATCTTCAGGCGGAGCTGCAAATCATGGAACACCACGCAGGGTCCGATCAGATCAACGGGTCAAACCCGAAAAGATCTTTGAAGTCAGGTCTGCCATCCAGTCTGATGCCTGGCTGAAGACCGGTGCCCTGCATGCATCTGTTCTCTTCTATAATGGAGAACTGGCGATTCGGTGTGAGGATATCGGGAGGCATAACACCGTTGACAAGGTTGTGGGACACGCGGTCTTAAACAAACTCCCGTTATCAGACTGCATCATCGGGTGCACCGGGAGGCAGCCGTCTGGAATGGTTGGAAAGGTAGCCAATGCCGGCATACCAATCATTGTGTCCCGGGCTGCATCAACGGACCGGGGGATTGCAACCGCAGAGGAGACCGGGATCACGCTCGTGTGTTTTGCGCGGGAAGGACGGTTTACTATATATACCCATCCCGAACGGATTATCGGGAGTGATGGTTCCGGAGGATGATTGTATGGACGAGTTCTCTGTCTGTATCGGGGGCCAGGCGGGCGAGGGGATCAACAAAGCCGGATTGCTCATCGGCAGGATCCTTGGCCTTGCCGGGTACCGCATCTATATGTACTACGACTATCCTTCGCTCATCCGTGGAGGACATAACTTTGCGATCATTTGTGCTGCTGGTGCAGATATCGGCGGTATCAGGGATGCAGTCGATATTGTCTGCGCCCTTGATACAGAGACCGTCCGCCGCCATGGAAACGGAAAACTCCTGATCTATGATTCTGACGTGGTTGCAGCAGACGGGATCGGCGTTTCTGCAACTACGATCGTACGCGAGGAAGAAGCGTCTCCTATTGCACGGAATACCGTCCTCATCGGTGCGTTCTGCAGGGCTGCAGGCATCCCCCGCGAGATCCTTGAAGAAGCGCTTAGGCTGGAATTTGGATCTCGTCTGGGCAAAAATCTCAACCTTGCCCTCCGGGGTTATCATGCCGCAGAAGAGAGACTGGCAATCCCTGTTCGACCGACGGACCCGTCGCCGCTTCTCTCCGGCAATGATGCGATTGCGCTTGGATTAATCCGTGGAGGCCTTGATGCATATGTTTCATACCCGATGACCCCTTCATCTGGAATTCTCCATACAATGGCAGATCTCGCAGTTGATACTCCGCTGCTTGTTATCCACCCTGAAAACGAGATCGCGGTGATCACCATGGCACTTGGGCTCTCATATGCAGGGAAGCGGGTCGCTGTTGGGACCTCCGGCGGGGGCTTCTGCCTGATGAACGAGGGGGTCTCCCTGGCAGGCATGTCTGAACAGCCGGTGGTGATCGTTATGGCAATGCGGCCTGGCCCGTCCACCGGGATGCCGACCTACTCATCACAGGGTGATCTCGGGTTTGTCCTTCATGCGGGCCATGGCGAGTTTCCACGGCTGGTCATCGCACCGGGCACACCGGAAGAGGCATATGAATGGGCTGCCCGGGCAGTCCATCTTGCCTGGCAGTTCCAGGTGCCTGTCTTTATCCTCTCAGACAAAAACCTGGGGGAGCACCCGGCATCTACCGATATAGACCCGGAATTTCCTATTCCCCGGCCATCGAAGAGAGCAGTTCAGGGCATCTATCAACGGTACCGCAACACACCTGATGGGATCTCTCCCTTTCTCGCACCGCCGGTTGCCGGCAATGTCGTGAAAGTGAACTCCTATACCCATGACGAAGAGGGGATTACTACCGAAGACGCAAACAAAGCTGCAGCAGCAACGGTCAAACTGATCAGAAAAGGTGCGACTCTCGAAAAGGGTATGGAGAGTTACGGATGCATACAGGTCGATGGTGCAGAGGATGCACCTGTTGCACTCATCTGTTTTGGATCGACCGCCGGTGTCTGCCGGGAGGTTGGTGAACATCTCGGGCTCAGGGTGGTGCGGCCGATCGTTCTGGAGCCGTTTCCTCTTGCCCAGTGTGCCGCAGCACTCCGGGGATCAGATCAGATCATTGTTGTTGAAGAGAATGCAACCGGACAGCTTGAGTCACTCATACGATCATACGGGTTTGCCACCGACCGGTGGATCGGATCGGTCAGCGGGAGGCCGTTTACGATTGATGAGCTGAAACAGAGGATCAGGGAGGTTATCTGATGAAAGGAGCAGATTATATCAGCAATGCCCAAAATACCTGGTGCCCAGGATGCGGGAACTTTTCCATACAGCATGCCCTAAAGGATGTGCTTGCCGACCTGGACATTCCTCGTGAAGAGGTGGTGATCGTCTCCGGCATCGGATGCCATGCAAAGATCGCAGACTACATGGCGACAAACAGCTTCTACGCAATCCATGGGCGGGGAATCCCTGTGGCAACCGGCATATCCCTTGGAAACCCGGAACTGACCGTCATCTGTTCTGCAGGAGACGGGGATGCCTATGCAGAAGGGCTTGACCATCTCATCTTTGCAGCAAAACGGAACGTCAATATCACCGTCATCATTCATGACAACCGGGTCTACGGCCTCACAACCGGCCAGTATACACCTACATCGCGGCTGGGTTTTGCCGGAAAATCAACTCCTGAAGGAACCAGGGAAGACCCGTTCAACCCGCTTGACCTGATGCTTTCATCAGGTGCGACCTTTATTGCCCGCGGTTATTCGCGGAGGAAGAAGGAACTTGATGGAGTGCTGAAAAGAGCGGTCCTCCACCATGGATTCTCCTTTGTTGAAGTCCTCCAGGTCTGTGCAACCTTCTATGATGCCCATGCCTGTTATGATGAACATGTCTATACCCCGGATGGGCATGACCTCTCAGACCGGTTGGCGGCTGAGCAGCTGATCCGCGAATGGAACTACTCAGGAGAGGGGCGAATCGCCCTTGGAGTCCTGTACGAGCGGGATGCCCCTACATTTGAGGACCGTATGCTCGCAGGAAAAGATGGGGTGTTTGACCGGACAGGAGTTATCAGAGGCGCACTTGAAAAGAGATGATGCCGTTCTGAAGGAACCAAAAAAGTCATCATAACATCGATCATATCACCAGGCACCATTGTCTGGTGAGTTAAGAGATGTGTTTTCATATTGGGATAGAAACAAAAACAGTGAGGAGATGGGCGGGATATGACCGGATACTCATGAGGTGAGGGTCTGCAAAGATACCTTCCGGGACTGAAAGCGGCTGCAGCCAGCTGGAAAAGGAGCAGGACTGCGTGATTGACGCAACACTTCTTCTGATTGCCATTGCTCTTGCAATGGACAGCTCCGCCATATCGATTGCCGCCGGAGCGACAGTACACCACAATTTCCGCTATTATGCAGTCAGGGCAGCAGTCATCTTTGGTATTTTCCAGGGAGGGATGCCGGTTGCCGGATTTATAATCGGCGATGCAGGAAAAGAGGTCATATCACAGTACACGTATTGGATCGCCTTTATCATCCTGGTTGCAATCGGAGGGAAAATGTGCTATGAATCTCTCCGGAGCGGTGCATCTGCACAGGAGGTGGGCATCGCATCGGTTCCAACACTCCTTCTTCTTGCAGTTGCCACAAGCATCGATGCACTTGCCGTCGGTGTGACGTTTGCACTCCTTGATATAGGGATTCTCATTGCTGCACTTGTTATTGCTCTGGTGACCGTTGCTGCTTCACTTGCCGGTTTCTGGGCCGGCCGTACAATGGGGGGCTATCTTCGAGAATGGGTTGGGCTGTCTGGAGGCCTGATCCTGATTGGGATTGGCTGTATGATCCTGCTGGAAGGGGTATTGTAGGAGGAGAGTTCCATCTCCCTGCTTCATTCAACCCTAAAACCCGGCATAGATCGAGAGCCCGAGGATGCCATGCACCACAGACAGGAGAATACTCAGTCCTGCAAACCGGTAATGCCAGGTGAAAGGGATCTGAATCTTTTGCCTTTTCTTGAGTGCCGCAATGGATGCGGTTGTGCAAATACAAAGAAAGAGCAGGATGCCAAGCACTGCCACAAGCGGGAGTCCGAGGACCGGCATCAATGCGAGATCCGAGATGCTCATCTTCTCACCTCCTCAGGATGATGGTAGACGATCCGCGTTCACGGTGACGCACCCCAATGTCGTTGCTATCAGAAATTGCCCATATAACCGGGATCTCTTCATCAAACACCAGTGTATGGTCATAGGGGTCACCGGTATCAAGGAGGCGTTCGAACTCGATCGTGGTGATGCCATCTGCCTGCGTTCCGCCATACCGGAGGATGTCATCGGTCCCGCCGACGTCAGTATCCTCCTGTATCGGGCACCTCGGACTCTCGCTATACATATCTCTCACCACAACATGGTCACCATCAACATATCCGGCGATATAATCGACCCCGGTCATCATGCGTGATGTGCCAAAGCCGATGCCGACCCAGCCTTCACAGGTTCCAACAAGTGCCATCTGTATTGTTGTGTCAGTTGATCTCCAGTGCACTGCCAGACCCGGGCCAAGAGACCGGGAGTACTGGTATTCACCCGGAGTGACAATGCCATCCGGAACCCATTCTTTTGTTACAACCTCCTCTGGTTCCAGGGGGGGTTCTGCCACCGGGTCGCTACACCCGGATATG
>QZAC01000040.1 GCA_003838065.1 Methanocalculus sp. MSAO_Arc2 | reverse complement strand
GCAAGCAGCAGCCAGATGGTTGCAACAGAAGACTGGCCGATGACCGATATCCAGAGGCCAAGCGATGCAAAGACCAGGCCAAGACCATAGAGGAGCAGGCTGGTGAAACTTGCAGTAAAGAAATTCATGACGGTGCCGCGATTGATCACATCCTGCAGCTGGGGCAGGAGAATACCGGCTAAGAGAAACGTAATGATCGTAATTGCAATATCCTGCCAGCTCATATTCTCTCCCCGGAATTAAGATATCCCAATTCAGCGAAATATCCAGGTACTATGAACGTCCAACCTTAAGAGACGATCAGAATCAGCACCAGTGCCTCTGGATAATACGCATGCTGGTTACGGGGAGGTCCCAATGGAGGTGATCACTGCATACAACCTGGAAAAACGGTTTGGCACCTTAATTGCCGTCAACAGGATCAGTTTCTCAGTACAGGAAGGCGAGATCTTTGGGTTCCTTGGTCCAAACGGTGCGGGAAAGACAACCGCAATGAGAATGGTTCATTGCGTATCCCGGAGGACCGGTGGTGATCTTTTTGTGTTTGGGATGGATGCAGATGCAGATGCCCGCGCGATCAAGGCCAGGATCGGCGTTGTTCCGCAGGAGAATAACCCGGACCCTGACTTCACCGTGTTTGAAAACCTGACCGTCTATGCACGGTACTTCGGGATCCCGGTGCGGCAGGCAGAGGAGCGGGCAGAAGAGCTCCTGGAATTCATGCAGCTCACAGAGAAACGGAATTCGGCCATTGACACGCTCTCGGGCGGGATGAAGCGGCGGCTCATCATCGCGCGTGCCCTGATGAACGATCCCGAGCTTCTCATCCTGGACGAGCCGACAATCGGGCTTGACCCGCAGGCACGCCACCTTATCTGGGAGAAGCTCCGCCATCTCCGGTCAGAGGGATGCACGCAGGTGATGACAACGCATTACATGGATGAGGCCGAACGGCTCTGTGACCGGCTTGTCATCATGGACCATGGGAAGATCCTTGTTGAGGGGAGACCAGAGGAGATTGTCAGAAACCACTCGGGCAGAGAGATTGTTGAGGCGTATGCGAGCCCGGATGTGATCGACTGCCTTCAGAGCATTGATGTACCATATGACACCTTCGGCGATATTGTGCAGGTGCAGACAGACAATCCCCAGGCGGTAGCAAACGCCCTGATGGAATCCTGCAGCCATGAACATATCACCATACGGCGTTCAACACTTGAGGATGTCTTTCTCAAGCTGACCGGCCGGACACTTCGGGAGTAGCGCAGGATGGCATATTGTGGATTAAGCGAGATATCAAGGGGATCACTTGCAGTCTGGCGACGGAACCTGGATGCGTTCATCAAGACATACCGGGTGAATTTCATCCCGCCGTTTCTTGAGCCTGTACTCTATCTTCTCGCCCTCGGTTATGGTGTCGGCGCACTAGTCCAGGATATTGATGGCATTGCCTACCCTGTCTTCATCGCTCCGGCACTCGTCTCGATCTCAGTGATGTATTCGGCTTTCTTCGAATGCACCTATTCAAGCTATGTCAGGATGTACTACCAGAAGACCTTTGATGCGATGGTGGCAACACCACTCTCCATTGAAGATGTGATCACCGGCGAGATCCTCTGGG